>CAJXPN010000186.1 GCA_913058025.1 uncultured Myxococcales bacterium
CGTCGGCAGCGTCAGATGTGTATAAGAGACAGCTGCTGTACGCCGCAGGCGTAGCCGTCACCGGTCACCACAGACGTGAAGGAGGACACGCCCGCGGGGGCGCCTCGCTGGCCTCTGTCATCGTCTCCCCAACACTGGATCGCGCCGCCAGTAGTCAGACCACAGGACTGGTCCGCGCGCAGTGACAACTCAGAGAACGTCCCCAAGGGCGCGCTCACCTGGCCCTTCGCGTCGTCACCCCAGCACATCACGTCACCCGAGGTCGCCAGGGCACAGGTGTGGGCGCGACCGGCGGCTACTCGGGCGAACGTGCCCGCTGGCGCCGCCGTCCGCCCTGAGCCCTGTGCACCCCAGCACTGGATCGACCCGGCCTGATCGAGCGCGCATGCGTGCTCGTCTCCGGTCGCGACCATGGCGAACACGCCAGCGGGCGGCGTGACCTGTCCCGATGAGTCGTCGCCCCAGCACGCAAGTACTCCGGCCACGTCGAGCGCGCACGCGAACCCGCCGCCTGCGCTGACCTGTTCGAACACGCCAGCCGGCGCGTTCAGCCGGTTCGAGGACGCATCACCCCAACACACGAGCGCGCCGTCGGCGCGCCGCGTGCCACAGGCGAAGCCATCGCCGACGGTGACGGTCGAGAGCGGATCGGTCGGCGGGTTGTCCTGGCCATTGAGTGACGAACCCCAGCAGCGCGCCTGATCCTCACCCGCCGTCAGGATGCACGTGAGGTCAGACCCGGCGGCGAAGCGCTGTTTCTGGAAGCATCCCGAGTCGATGACCGAGCAGTTCGTGCCGCACCCGAGCACGCCCCCGGCGAAGCCGCGCGCGACGCAATCGCCGATGATGTCCGCGCCGTCGCACTGCTCCCCCTCGAGCTCCTGCGCGACTCCGTCCCCACAGAACCCAGTGACCTGACCCGGCGACAGCGCACAGCTCCCGTCGCACACCTCACAGCTCTGCTCACCGTAGGCGCAATCGACGGTCACGCCAGCCCCCGTGTCGCACGCCTCACCCTCGCCCCCCTGGGTCACGCCGTCTCCGCAGTAGCCCGTGACCTGGCCCGGCACCACCGCGCACGCCGCGTCGCAGACCTCACAGCTCTGCTCGCCGTAGGCGCACTCGAGCGCGGGGTCTGCGCCCTCGTCGCAGGCCTCTCCGTCGTCGGCGTGGAGGACGCCGTCCCCGCAGACGCGAGCCTCGCCGTCGATGAGCGCGCAGGTGTTCGAGCAGACCTCACAGCTGGCCTCACCGTAGGCGCACGCGAGCTGTACCTGCTCGCCAGGATCACACGCCTCCCCCTCGCTGGACTGGACGGTGCCGTCCCCGCAGTTCCCCACCCTGTCACCTGGCACCAGCGCGCAGGTGCCGTCGCAGACCTCACAGCTGGCCTCCCCGTAGGCGCAGTCGAGCGACGGAGCCGTCCCCTCATCGCACTGCTCCTCGGCCTGGGTCACGCGGTCCCCACAGACGCCCCCCGACGTCCCCTCAACCAACGCACAGGTCGCGTCGCAGAGCTGACAGGTCTCCTCGCCGTACGGGCACACGCCCGTCGGCTCCGCGCCCTCGTCGCAGATCTCGTCGCCGTCCTCGATAAGGTTGCCGCACACCCCGTCTCGGACGACCACGGGCACCGACGCCAGCAGCCCGCCCGCGAACGTCGGGTCGTCCGACTCGACGGGCTCGAACTGCAGCTCGATCGTCACGTCCCCGTCGGCCTGCATGTCGTCGAGCCCGAAGACCTCGAACGTCAGCTCTCCGGCGCCATCACCCGGGGCGAGCGTGTGCGCCTCGGGGACGACTCTGGCCTGGCTGGCGTCCGAGACGCGCGCGCGCACCACGGCAGGTGACGTGGGCACGCGCAGCGCGCGCACGATCACGCGCGCGGCGCGGCCGTCTTCACCGCAGGCCCCCTTCGCCTCGTCCCTCTCCATCGCCACGCCGAGCTGCGCGAGCTTGGGCTCCGGCTCCTCACCGCAGCCAGACGACGCCACGAGACACGAGACAAAAAGACACCACGACACCATTCTCATCGAACGCTCTCTCTATACGCCACGTTGACATGACCCCTCACCTTGCCACACGCCGCGGGCCTGCGGGCGTGACTCTTCGCTCGGGCGCGGGATCGTCTCGGCTCATGCCGAGGCGTGGGTTCGTGTGTGTGGCTACAACTACACACCCAGGCATCGGAGATCCAACGCGCCCGCGCCACGTTCCCATTCTGGATGGGCTCGTGTTCGGGCAATGTTGCAGAAAACCGAATCTCATCTTCGTAAGATTGCGATGGTCCGAACCGCCGACTGAACCGATATTCATGTTGAGGTCGACCATGAGGGCCAAGGAGGCGAGCACATGAAGAAGTTCGGACGCATGCTCTTCCGCATAGGGAAGGGCTTCTACGACATCCTGGCCAGCTACCTGCTCGTCATCGTGCTCTACGTGGCGGTCGTGTCGCTGGGGCTCCACGCGCTGTTCTCGCTGCTCTCGAACGCGCTGGGGATGGACGACGTCGCGATGATGTGGTCCGAGCTCACGCGGCGCGTGGGCGTGTCGGGCATTTGGTTGAGGCTGGTCATCTACGGCGGGTCCCAGCTCGGCCTCCTGTGGCTCCTCAAGGGGCCGCTCAAGACCACGGGCAACCTGGCCGAGCGCGTCATCGACAAGGTCGTCGCCGGGTACACGTGGTTCGCCAGGCGCGCGCCTCGCCTCAGCGTGTTCACCGGCGGCGTGTTCACCGTCATGGTGACCTTGCTGCTGATCCCGTTCCTGGTCCAACCCACGCTCGTGCCGCTGCGCGCCGACGGTTACACGATGACCGAGCGCGCGGCCAACCTCGTCGACGGCACCGCCACGCTCGCGCTCCACGACTCCGTCGTGGGCTTCTACAGGCGCCTCTACGAGGAGCCCAAGGTTCAGGGTAAGCGCGGTATCGACCCGCTCGCCTTCGACGACGCCATCGCCCGACAGGAGCGAGAGGACGAGGACATCAAGCGTGACCCCACGGGCACCGTGATCGCCCCCGACGCCTCTCGCCCCCAGCCCATGATGGACCGCTGGGACCCGATCATCATGGCGGCCGCCGAGAACGACCCACACCGCTTCGCCCAGATCAAGGCGTTCATGTACACCGAGTCCGCGGGGCGCCAGTTCGCCGTCAGCCACACCGGCTGCCTCGGCCTGATGCAGTTCTGCTCGGGCACGGCGAAGCGCTCCCCCTTCAAGGAGGTCTTCGGCACCGGCCAGGTCTACTCGTGCGGGTGCAGGCGGACGTCCTGCGCGGTCTCGCGCGACGTCCAGCGCGACATGGAGCGCGGGAGCCAGGAGCTCGTGAAGAAGCACGAGTCCGTCTTCCCGTGCGAGCTCACCGACGCGCGCTTCGACGCGGAGAAGGCGATCCGCGCGGGTGGGCGCTACGTCGCGAACCTCGACAAGGCCGTCGGCGGCAACATCTACCTGATGTACGTCGGCTACAACTCCGGCCCCGCCGTCGCCAGGAAGGTCTACAAGGCGCTCGGGAAGAACCCGAACGCGACGCTGGCAGAGATCGAGGCGATCCTCCCCCAGTCGATGGAGCGCTGGTACCACGAGAAGTCGGCCAGGCGAGCGCGCTCGCTCGTCAAGAACCACCTCCCCAAGATCAAGCGCATGTACGACCGCTACTACGCCGCGGCCACCGCTGGAGGCGAAGAGCCCGTGGCCACCTACGAGCTCACCCCCGTGTCCTTCGAGCTGGCCATGGCGCCTCGCACAGACGGCCCCTTCGCGGAGTGGGCCTACCTCGAAGAGGAGCTCTCCATCTCCGACGAAGGCGCGGTCGTCACGCTCCAGTGACAGTCATTCGAACACCGCGAGGTCGAACCTCTCGGCGAACGAAGTCGACCGGATGTCGTCGCCCTTGAGAAAGAAGTAGTTACCCCTGCACACCGCGTCGAACAGCTCCATGTTCGACGCGCACAGGTCTCGCATCGACTGCCCAGGCGCGCGAGCTTCCCAGAGCGCCGTGTACTCCTCGGCCGTGCGCTCCTCGTCGTGGTCTCGGTTCTCGTAGACGTACTCGAGCAGCGCCTGGGCGGAGGGCCACAGCGCGTCCGAGAGGATCAACTCGGTGAGGTCCTGGCCCTCGCGGTGGGCGAAGATCTTCAAGGAGTGCCCGCGCGAGAACATACGCGCGTCGGCGCCCTCCCCCCACAACAACGCGGCCGCGAGCCACTCCGCCTTCTCCCTCGAACTCGAGCTGGAAAGCCTCCTTGGGAGCGCCTGCTCGAGCCCGAGGAAGTGCTCCCTGCCGATGCGCTCGATGCTCGTGTACCCTCCCTCGACGTCCGGGTCACGCCAGCTCGCGACGCACTCGTAGAGGAACGTGTCGCCGCTGGAGGCGACCTCGTCGCAGAACCTCGCGAGCGCGCTCTCGTCCTCCTCGATCGCGTACTCGTCGAGCCCGAGCTTGGCGTTGATGCGCTGGATGTCGTAGTGCGCGGAGTACCCCATGACCACCTCGGTCAGGTGCGCCGAGAGCGCGTCGGGATCACGTAACATGCGAAGGAGCACTTGGTTGCAATCGCGCTCGTCTTCCGCGACGAGCAGCGCTGGCGCGCCGACGCAATCGTACCTCGTACACCACATCACATACATGCAGTGGGGCTCACCGCCGCCAAACCACGCCTCGATCGGCTGCACCAACGAATCATTGCTCATGACGCCTCTCCTCTGCTGGGTTTCGTTCGGATCATGCACCACATGAACAGGGAGACGAAAGGACCCCGAAACGAATGACACCAGATCGATCGCATGGCGATTGGGTTGGCGCGTTCTCGTCATCGCTCGCGCCCGCCGAACGGAGGCGCTCGCCTCGTTGACTGGTCACGGATCTGCCTACGTGCCAGTGTCCCTGCGTGGCCCACCAAGGGCCGTAAGGAACCTGACACCATCGAGCGTCCACCCATGCGTTTACTTTCCCTCGCGCTGCTTACGTTCGCGCTGTGCGGCGCCTCGGCCTGTTCGTCGACGCCCAAGAACCAGAACCAAGGAGCGTCCATGCAAGACACGACACCGAAGGCCCCCGTCGCGCGCGTCGAGCCAAGAGAGATGGAGAACCACGGCGTCACGCGCGTCGACGACTACTACTGGATGCGCGACGACGAGCGCGACGCGCCCGAGGTCCTCGCGCACCTGAAGGCCGAGAACGCCTACACCGACGCGATGATGCGCGGCACGGAGGAGCTCCAGGAGGAGCTCTTCGAGGAGATGAAGGGGAGGCTCAAGCAGGACGACAGCTCGGTGCCCTACCTCTCGCGCGGCTACTGGAACTACTCGCGCTACGAGGAGGGCAAGGAGTACCCGATCTACTGCCGAAAGAAGGGCTCGCTCGAGGCCGAGGAGGCCATCCTCATCGACGCGAACCAGCGCGCCGAGGGCCACTCCTACTACAGCCTCGGTGACCTCGACGTGAGCGAGTCCGGGGACCTCATCGCCTACACGGAGGATACGCTCAGCCGACGCATCTACACGATCCGGTTCAAGAACCTCGCCACGGGCGAGGACCTCCCGGACGTCATCGAGGGCACGACCGGCGGGGTGAGCTGGGCAGCCAACGACACGCACGTCTTCTACACGCGCCGTGACGAGAAGACGCTGCGCAGCTACCAGGTCTGGCGCCACAAGATCGGAACGCCCGCCGCCGACGACGCGCTCGTCTTCCAGGAGGACGACGAGACCTTCAGCGTCTACGCGTACCTGTCGCGCTCGCGTGACTACGTGATCGTCGCGAGCTCGAGCACGCTGACCGACGAGGCCCGCTTCGTCGACGCGCGCGAGCCCGAGGGCGCGCTGAGCGTCTTCCTGCCCCGCGAGACGGGCCACGAGTACAGCGTGGAGCACGCCCGCGGCCGGTTCTACGTGCGCACCAACAAGGACGCGCTCAACTTCAAGCTGATGTCGGCGCCCAACGGGACCACTCCCGACACGTCGACCTGGTCGGAGGTCGTGGCGCACCGGGACGACGTCTACCTGAACAGGTTCGTGGTCTTCGAGGATCACCTCGTCGTGCAGGAGCGCGTCGACGGCATGACCACGATGCGGATCGACCCGTGGGACGACACCGAGCCCGACCACACGATCACGTTCGAGGACGGCTCGTACTACGTCTACCCGAGCTCGAACCCCGACTCGAAGACGACCACGCTGCGCTTCGGCTACCAGTCGATGACCACGCCGAGCTCGACCTACGACTACGACATGGAGACGCGCGAGCGCACGCTGCTCAAGCAGGACAAGGTGCTCGGCGGGTTCGACCCGGCCGACTACGTCTCCGAGCGCGTCATCGTGACCGCGCGCGACGGCGCCAAGGTCCCCGTGTCGATCGTCCACCGCAAGGACCTCGATCGCACCAAGCCCGCCCCCCTCTACCAGTACGGCTACGGCTCCTACGGCGCCTCGATGGAGCCCTACTTCGGGATGTCGAGGCTGAGCCTGCTCGACCGCGGGTTCATCTTCGCGATCGCGCACATCCGCGGCGGCCAGGAGTTCGGGCGACGCTGGTACGACGACGGCAAGCTGCTCAAGAAGATGAACACGTTCAACGACTTCATCGACGTCTCGAAGCACCTCGTCGACACCGGCTACACGTCCTCGGACAAGCTCATCATCTCGGGCGGATCGGCGGGAGGTCTTCTCGTGGGCGCGGTCATGAACATGGAGCCCCAGCTCTACGCCGCGGTCGTGGCGAACGTGCCGTTCGTCGACGTCGTGACCACGATGCTCGACGAGACCATCCCGCTCACGACCTTCGAGTACGACGAGTGGGGCAACCCGAGCGACCCTACCTACTTCGAGTACATGCTCTCCTACTCCCCCTACGACAACGTCGAGGCGAAGGACTACCCGGACGTGCTCGTGATCACGGGCCTGCACGACTCGCAGGTGCAGTACTGGGAGCCGGCGAAGTGGGTCGCGAAGCTGCGCGCCCGCAAGACCGACGACAACATGCTGCTGTTCAGCGTGGACATGGAGGCGGGCCACGGCGGCGCGTCCGGCAGGTTCAAGCGCTTCAAGGAGACCGCGCTCGAGTTCGCGTTCCTCCTCAAGGTGCTCGACATGACCGACTGAGCGTCACACGACCTCTCCCCGGACGCGACGAAGGCGCCGGTGGACGCGACCTCTTTTGAAGAGGTCGCGCCCACCGGCGCCTTCTCATGTGCGCAGGTCCAGTGCGCCGCGGTCCAGGAGGCTCGGGTCAGCGGCGGCGCCTCACGAGGCCGGCGACCAACCCGACGAGCAGCAACGCGAGCGGGCCGGTAGGCTCGGAGCCTCCACCGGAGACCGCGCAGTCGCACGAGCCGCCCGAGAGCACGAAGGAGCCAGGGGGCTCGACGCCAAAGTCCACCGTCACGGTGACGACGTCGGTCGTCACCGTCGGGCCGACGCCGTCGTCGACGCGGGCCTGTATGCCGTGGTTGCCCTCGGCCAGCGGGTCCTCGAGCGTGTAGGACCAGCCTCCGTTCTCATCTGCGGTGACGACGCCGACGACGACACCGTCCACGA
>CAJXPN010000187.1 GCA_913058025.1 uncultured Myxococcales bacterium
CCCTGAGGCCGCCAAGGCCGGCGCGCCCAAGGGCGAGCCTCAAAAGAAGCGCCGACGCAAGAAGCGCCGCAAGGGCTCGTCGCGCCGCGATTCCCCCGTCGACCCGACGCCACAGCGCGAGGACGTGACGGAGCCCAGGGCCAAGATGTCGTCGAACCCGAGCTCCAGGGCCACGCCCAAAGCTCGCCCTGCGCCCAAGGTCGACCGCGCCGTCAGCGCGCCAGCCGCCAGCTCACCGTCGAGCTCCGGCGAGGCCGCCTTCGACGACAGCTGGTTCTCGAACAACTCGACAGAGAAGGCCTGGGACGCGCACTACCTCAAGGAACACAGGACGACCGTGGACCAGCGCCACAACCGCCGGCTCTACATCGCGATCGTCATCCTCGTGATCGCCACCGCCTGCTTCGTCATCTACTCGATGACCTACGAGGACCCCCCCGAGGAGGAGTCCTCGCTGTCCACCGACCGCGGCGCCTATGCGCTCCACATACCTACAAAGACCACGCGAGACACATGAGCGAGAGCCTCGTCGAACGACTCGACGCCGACCCGGATGGTGACCTCTTCGACATCTTCCTCGACTGGACACTCGACCTCGGGATCGAGCTCTACCCTGCTCAGGAAGAAGCGATCCTCGAGATCTTCGACGGCAACCACGTCGTCCTGAATACCCCGACGGGATCGGGCAAGTCTCTCGTCGCGATCGCGATGCACTTCTTCTCGTTCGCTCATGATCAGCGCTCCTACTACACCTCCCCGATCAAGGCGCTGGTCTCGGAGAAGTTCTTCGCGCTCTGCGACAGCTTCGGCGCCGAGAACGTCGGCATGCTCACGGGCGACGCCACGATCAACCCGGAGGCGCCCATCCTGTGCTGCACGCAGGAGATCCTCGCGGCGACCGCGCTGAGCGAGGGGGAGGACGCCGAGGTCCACCACGCCATCATCGACGAGTTCCACTACTACGCCGACCGCGAGCGCGGCACCGCGTGGCAGATGCCTCTGCTCACGCTCACCAAGACCACGTTCCTGCTCATGTCAGCCACCCTCGGGGACACCTCGCACATGCGCGAGCGCCTCGAGGAGCGGACCGGTCGCACCGTCGCGCTCGTCAAGTCGACCACCCGCCCCGTCCCCCTCGAGTACTCCTACTCGACCGAGAAGCTCGTGCACCTCGCTCACAAGCTCGTGCTCGCCGGGAAGGCCCCCGTCTACATCGTCAACTTCACCCAGCGTGAGTGCGCAGAGCTGGCCCAGGCGCTCATGAGCGTGAACTACTCCTCGGACGAGGAGAAGGCCGCGATCAAGGCCGCGCTCAAGGGCGCTCGCTTCGACACGCCCTACGGCGATACGGTCAAGCGCTACCTCCAGCACGGCGTCGCCATCCACCACGGCGGCCTCCTGCCCAAGTACAGGTTCCTCGCCGAGAAGCTCTCTCAGCAGGGGCTGCTCAAGCTCGTCGTGGGCACGGACACGCTCGGCGTCGGCATCAACATGCCGCTGCGCACGGTCGTCTTCTCCAAGCTCTGCAAGTACGACGGCCAGAAGACCCGCCTGCTCACCGTGCGCGACTTCAAGCAGATCGCCGGGCGCGCCGGACGAAAGGGCTTCGACGACCGCGGCTACGTCATCGCCCAGGCCCCCGAGCACGTCATCGAGAACGAGGCCTCACAGTCCAAGGCCGCCGGGAACGCCAAGAAGCTCAAGCGCCTCAAGCTCAAGGGGCCGCCCAACCGGGGCTACGTACACTGGGATGAGGAGACGTTCGTTCGACTCCACACCAGCGACTCCGAGGCGCTCGAGTCACGCTTCAACATCACCCACTCCACCCTGCTCTACCTGCTCCAGCGGCCCGTCGGCGCCGCCTACGGGTACGAGGACCTGCTCCACCTCATCGACCTCTCGCACGAGCGCCCCGCCCGCAAGTCGATGCTGCGGCGCAAGGCGCGCATGCTCTTCAAGTCCCTGCGACACGCAAACATCATCGACATCATCGACCGCGGGGACGGCCGCCCGGGCAAGCAGGTCGCGCTCGTGGAGGGCCTCCAGCGCGACTTCAGCGTCCACCACGCGCTCTCGCTCTTCCTGGTCGAGGTCGTCGACAGCCTCGACCCCGACGACGACTCCTTGCCCCTCACCGTCCTCTCCTTCGTCGAGTCGATCCTCGAAGACCCTGGCGTCGTGCTGCGCCGCCAGCAGGAGAAGGAGCGCGACAAGGAGTACCACCGCCTCAAGGCAGACGGCGTCGAGTACGACGAGCTCAAGGAGAAGCTCGACAAGGTCACCTACCCCAAGCCCGACGAGGACATCGTCCGCGCCGCCTACGAGGCCTTCGCCTCTCAGCACCCCTGGGTCACCGGCTTCGAGCCGCGCCCCAAGGGCGTCGCGCGCGACATGTTCGAGCGCCACGCCTCCTTCAACCAGTACGTCAAGGAGTACGGCCTGGAGCGCTCCGAGGGCGTCCTGCTGCGCTACCTCAACCAGGCGTACAAGACGATGCGTCAGAACGTCCCCGAGACGGCGAAGACCCCCGCCGTCCACGACGCCATCGCCTACCTGCGCGAGGTCATCGTGCGCGCCGACTCCAGCCTCCTCCAGGAGTGGGAGATGCTGCGTGACGGCGCCAGTCCAGACGCTGTCATCGAGACCGACGAGACCCCCCCGCTCGACGCAGACGAGGTCGTGTTCCGCGCCCGCGTCCACGCCGAGCTCATGCAGGTCGTCTCCGCGCTCGCCAACCAGGACTACGACGAGGCCGCGTCGCTGCTCCGCGAGCGACCCGACGAGATCGACCCCGTCGACATCGAGCGCGAGCTCGAGCCGTTCTTCCACGAGTACGACCGCGTCGTCTTCAACCACGCCGCGCGCTCGAAGTCGCTCATCCGCTTCGAGCGGCATGGCCCGGGGAGCTGGGAGGTCACCCAGGTCCTGTGCGACCCCGAGGGCGACAACATGTGGTACATGCGCGGCTCGATCGAGCTGTCTCAGATCGAGTCTGACGCGTCTCGCCTCTTCGCGCTCGACTACATAGGCGAGTGAGAGGCGCGTCGTGACGGGGGGCGACCTCGCCCTCCTCGCTCACATGAGCTTGAAGTGGACCGACACGTCGCGCCGGGTGAGCGCGTAGATCACGAACACGTTGAGCGTGAGCCCCAAGACCATGCCGCCGACGACCAGCGCCCCCATCAGCGCCTGAAGCGAAGCCGGGAGCATGGACATCTGGTTGGCGTCCAGCTGGCTCGACGTCGAGATCCCGCTGCACGGCGCCGCGAGCACCCCGAGCACGCAGAAGAAGAGGGTGACCCAACGCGACCACTCCTCGCGCCGTATCAGCCCCTGGCCCAGCCGCAGGTAGAACAGCGAGAACACCATCACGAACGCCCCGCCGGCGATGAGCGGCAGCAATATCGGCCCGGCGACGCCCACCATCAGGACCACGAACACGACCCCGAAGGACATGCTCAGCAGCCCGATCACTCCGCTGACGATGTTGAGCCACCCGAGCAGCGTCGGGATGACCATCCAGCCACCCTCCGCAGGCACCGAGGACGTGTAACCGCCCACGCTCCGTTGCTCCCACGCGGGCCGGTCTGGATCATAGCTGTTGTGGTCGAAGTGCTCAGGCATTGTCGTGGACTCCTGCGACGAGTAGGTTCCCGTGACTGAGATTATCACACTCATGGTCATGAGATATGCCGTCTTACCTTCGCGCCTCGCTCGACATACGCTCCGAGCGCGCGCCATCGGCGCGTTGGCGCGTATTGGCGCGCTCCTGCGCGCTCGCCGCCTTGCCGAGCTTGGTCGCCACGAACGCGCTGGCGCAAGAGCCTGGGGAGGCCACCGCTTCAGCCGAGGCGGACTCCCCGCTCGATCGCCTCTCGTTCGATGTCGAGTGGCGTAACAGGCAAGACGCGACCGAAACGATCGTGTCGGGGGTCGCGCGCGTGGGCACGTCCTTCGCGCTGTTCGAGCCAAACCTGGAGTCAGGATGGCGGCTCGACGCGGCGGTCGGCGTGGGAGTTTCAGGCGGCCCCTACTTCAGCGGCGGCTTGGAACTGGGCTACGAGTGGAGCGTGTGGGAAGTCGGCGCGCTCGCCCTGACCTTCAACATGGGCACGTCATACGAAGAGATGGCGATCCAGTTCCCCGGTTATGGTTGCGGCACCTTGGACCTAGGGGTGTGCGTCTCCACACAAGATGTGCACGACCCCTGGGCGCTCATCTACTCGTGGCGCGCCGAGCTGGGGCTCCAGCACGGGCTGCGTGCGCGCGCCGGATTCGTCGCCTGGCTCCCGTACTCGGGCGTCTCGATGGACGGCAGAGAGGTGGAGACCAACGAGATCGAGGTCGGAATGCTAGGATGGAACGTCGGGCTCATATGGCGGATGTGACACTCACGACGCGCCCTTCTCCGTCGATCCGCCCTCGATCTGCTCGAGCTTCTCGGGGGTAACCGGCCTGGGCCGGGAGCCGATCGTGTCTTCGATCTCCTCCCAGTCCAGCCTCGCGAGCTCCTCGATGAACGCGTCGTCGGCGAGCAGCGCGCGCACGCGCGGGTCCGCGAGCGTGACAGGGAAGTGGTCGATGCGCGCGGCCTCGACGAGCCGGATGTCCTCGAGCAGCGCCGCGACGTCCTCGCGCCGCAGCAGATCCGCGGCCTTGGCGAAGCCGCGGAGTTCGCGCGCGGCGCGCTTGGAGTCCTTCGCGTGAGCGCCCGCGCGCAGCGCGGCGTGCAGCGACCCGAGCGCCGGGAACCTCCACGGCGCGATGACGTCGTGTTCGGCGACGAACGCGGTCACCGCGCCGTCGCGAAGGTGCATCTTGTCCTCCGGGTCCGCCTTCTCGAGCGGCCCCTGAGCCAGCGCCACGCACACGCCGCACACGTAGACCACGAGCGCGGCCTTGAGCGCGCCGACCAGCGCGCCGCCTCCCTTGTCCAGCGCAGACAGCGTGTCGCTCGTCTCGCGCACCGCGCGGATCACGAGCGACCCGACCGCCGTGATCCCGAAGTAGAGAAGGAACGCGGTCAACGCGGTCACGCCGACGTCGAACCCCGCCCCGCTCTCGGTGACCTCCCCTCCCGAGATCACCTCGGCCACGATCCTGGACGCTGGCGCCGTGAACAGCACCACCGACACCGCCGCGGCCACGCGGAGGAGCTGCTTGGAGACCCCCGACCTCCAGCCGAGGTAGATCATCAGCAGCGCGATCGATCCCAACAACACATCGAGCGACATGGGCGCATCTCCGGTCTCGAAACTCAGTGGCGCACGAGGCCTATCGTGGGCAACTTCTCATAGCGCCTGCGGATGTGCTCGACGGCCTCGGCGAGCAGGTCGAGCTCGTGCTTGAGTTGTGCGTGCGCCGCGCCCTCGAGCTCCACGGCGTCGAGCGGCGTGGAGACCCGCTCGGCCAGCTCGGCCTCGAGCCGGGCGACCTCGCGCTCCTGGAGCGCGTGGGTCTCGGGGTTGGCCGAGTAGTTGAACCCCGCGAGCATCTCCGAGACCTCGGAGACCTCGGCGCACAGTGACAGGTACAACCTCCGCACGTAGCCCTCCGAGTCCGCGCGCGTGAACCTGTACTCGTCCTGGGCCAGCGACTCCCAGAGCGCCTGGACCTGGTTGAACGCCCTGCCCCACGCGCGCTGGTCCTTCGACTCGAAGGCCTCGTCGGCCGCGACCTCGAGCTGGCCGATGCGCCCTCGCCACTCGTCGAGGTTCATGCCGAGGCGGAGCTGCCCGTCGTCCCGGTACGCCACGCGCTTGATCGCGTCCATGAGCGCGACGTAGCGGCCGAAGCCGGGTGTGAGCTCGGTGTCGCGCTGGTGGTAGTCCTCGACGACCTCCTCGAGGCGACCCACCAGGACCTGGAGCTTGTCCGGGTCCGTGCGGGCGGTCTCGCGGATGCCAGCGACCAGCGGGTTCGTGCGATCGCGGAAGTAGCGAGCCTCGTTGCCCCAGAGCTCGCGCGCGACGACGTCGACGCGGTTGAGGAGCTCCTCGATCTGTTGCCAGTCCTTGATCTCGCGCGCGGGCGGCGGCTCGATCTGCGCCCAGAACGTCTGGCCGAGGATCTCACCCGAGGCGACCATCGACATCGCCTCGTCCACGCTCAGCTTGAGCTCCACCGACGTCCCCAGCTCGGTCTCCTCGGGCACCGAGAGGTGGACCGTCTTGATCGGGAACCGGTTCTGGAACAGCCGCAGGATCACCGCGCCCGCGTGGTCCGCGGTGTAGAAGCGGTACGACCCCTGCGCGGGCAGGCTCTCGCCGCTGCCCAGCAGGAGCGCCCGCTCGGGGCGGCCGTCGCGCACGACCTCGAGGTAGATGTCCTTGGCGAGAACGCTCGGGTTCGACAGCGCGCTGCCCGTGCTTCGCAAGATCTCCGCGCGCGACAGGCGCGCCAGCGTCAGCTCGAACGCTGCGAGCGGCTCGCCCTCGCGGTCACAGAACTCCAGGCTGAAGGGGTGGTCCCCGTCGCCCTTGAGCTCGAGCTCGTCGAGCGCGAACACGAGCTCGCCACCGTCGAGCTCCGGGCGAGCGATCCCGGCGATGCCGCCGGCGCCGTCGAGCAGCACCACCGACTCGACCTCCTCGCCGCGGGGCGAGTCCAGCCGGCCGACCACGCGCGCCGTCGACGACTTCGTCGCCAGCGCGCTCGTCACGGTCACCACGGACGGCTCCTCGAAGGTCGTGTCGTCGATGAGCCCGAGCCCGGCCACGTTCGCGGCGTGCACTGCCGCGCCGAGCGCCACGCACGTGTCGGGCTCGTCGATGAGCACGCGCTCGGCCTTCGACTTGCCCTCGCCCACGAACACGTCGAGCACGCGCTTCTGCACGAGCGGCACGCGCGTCGAGCCGCCTACGAGGAGGACATGGTCCACGTCGCCGAGCCCCACGCCCGCAGCCTCCATGCTCTTGGCGAGCGCGCGCTCACAGCTCTGCACCGTCTCCTCCACGAGGTCCCCGATCAGACCCTCGAACTCCTCGCGCGAGACCTCCAGGTTCAACGACACCGGGTTCCCGGAGCGATCCTCGAACAGGTTCGTGCGGCCGACGAACTGCACGTCGCCGTCGCTGAGCGCCTCCTTGACCTCCTGGGCCAGCCGCGTGAGGAGCATGAACTTGACGGCGTCGTCGGGGTCGTTGGCGATGTCGAGGTCGAGGTCGTAGCCGCGCTCGACGAGGTGCTTCCTGAAGAACTCGGCGAGCTTGCGGTCGAAGTCGTCGCCGCCGAGGTAGTTGTCCCCGTCGATCCCGAGCACCTGGTACTCACCGAGCATGCACCGGATCACCGAGACGTCGAACGTGCCGCCGCCGAGGTCGTACACGAGGAAGGTCCCGTCCCCGATGCCGTGCTTCCACGTGTAGTACATCGCCGCGGCGGTGGGCTCCTGAAGCATCCCCACGACCTCGATGTCGGCGAGCTCTCCGGCTCGCCGGGTCGCCTCGATCTGGGGAGCGTCGAAGTACGCGGGGACCGTGATGACGGCCCTGTCTCTTATACACATCTGACGCTGCCGACGATCTACTCTGTGTAGAT
>CAJXPN010000188.1 GCA_913058025.1 uncultured Myxococcales bacterium
TACGAGATTTCTGCCTGTCTCGTGGGCTCGGAGATGTGTATAAGAGACAGAACGTCAGCAGGCCGAGCATGAAGGTCATCGCGATGACGGCCGCGAGCATGACGACCTCGAAGATCCCCCAGCGCGTCAGGCTCGTGCCGAGGACTCCCCTGATCTGGTCAAGGGTGCCGATCACGAACAGCGCGCACCCGACCGACAGGATCGCCGAGAGCATGAGCTGACCGATGAAGTAGGGGCTTCTCAAGAGCAGCGAATAGAGCTTGTCGAGGACCTCAAGCATGCCGGCCCTGTTCGCGATCTTCAACGGCGGCCACGGCGCCCTCGTTCAGGTCGAGCGCCACGCCGTCGGCCTCGTCCGAGGCCTCTCTCACGAGCTCGAGGCCGTCATCGCCTGGCGATGCCTCGCTCAGGCGACCGCCCGCGCCGTCGCCCACGCTCAGTGAGATCTGGCCGGCCTGCGCGTCGATCCGCTCGGCCTCCTCGGCCTGCGTCGCGAGCACCTCGCGCGTGGAGTCTACGACCCCGACGACCTCTCTCCCCAGCGCGCGCGTCGCCGACCAGGTGACCGAGGCGGACACCCAGGTGACGTAGTAGATGAACGCGCCGCCAGCCAGGAAGAACACGACGTAGAGGAGGACCATGAGCGCGTCCTTCATCACGAGGTCGCGCCCGAGGACGTCCTTCCCGAGCTCCCAGAAGGCCATGGGGACGCCCAGGGACATGGCAACGGACGCGGCGATCATGAGCGCGGTCCAGGCCCACATAGCGAGCGTGAACGGGCTGGTGAACGCGACCTTGAGCGCCTTGCCGAGGAGTTCACGCATGTGGCCTCCTGGCGGGCTCAGACCTCGCGCATGACCAGCTCGACGCCGCCGTCGATGTCGAACTCGGTGAGCTCGCGGCGGCCGTCGGGGATGCTCGAGATGGTCATGGCGCCCTGGCCCTGGATGAGCTCCTCCCCGCGGGAGAAGGCGTGCCAGAAGTAGGTGAGGTGGTTGCCTTCGAGCTTGCCAAGGATGTGTCCCTGGGCGACCGGACCGCCGCGGTAGGAGGCCTCGAGCATCCCGCCGCGCTGGTGCATGAAGATGAGGCTGCCGGGAGGCATCACCGCGTCCTCTGCCTGGTTCTCCACGATCTGGAACACCGAGCGGTCGAGCCCGCGCGGGACGCTCCCGTACGCGCGCGCCATGGGCGAGCGCCCCGGCTCCATGTCCGCGAAGGTCGGGTGCTCGAGGACGTGCGCGGGGATGTCCTCGTCGTCGATGACGTGGAAGCCGAAGCCCTCGAAGAAGCGGCGCGCGCGGCGCGTCGTCAGGTAGATGGCGGGCACGCCGCCGCGGTCCATAACGTAGGCCATCGCCACGGCGAGCAGCGAGGCGCCCACGCCCGAGCCCCGCGACGGCGGCGCCACGGCGAGGGAGTGGAGCACGACGGGGCCTTCTTCGAGCGCGGTCCAGCCGGCGCACGCGGCGATCCCGCCGGCGGCCGTCGTCGCCGCGAGGTAGTCGGTCCCCTCGACGTGCCCGAGCGGCTCGAGGCCCACGGCCTCGAGGAGCGGGCGCACGACGCCCTCGTCCGTGAAGGCGACCTTGTACCCGAGCGCGTTGATGTGTTCGTTACGAAGCACGGTTGGACTCCTTGGGCAGCTCGAGAGCGCGTCACGCGCTCACATGCACTGTGTGGACGACTTCAGGCCGGCGATCTTGGTGCTCAGCTCGCCGTCGGTGACGCCCTGGGTCGACAGGCCCGAGAGCTCCTTGCAGGTGACCTCCTTGAGCTTCTCGCGGCGAATCTCGAGCATCTTCGCGTCCACGATCCGCTTGGCGCGGCGCTCGGCGAGCTCCTTCTCGTACTCCACGGCGCCCTTCTCGTCGCCCTCCTTGCGCGCGAGCCCGATCGACTTCTCGAGCATCTCGAAGCTCGCGCCCTCGGGGCCCTGGACGGCCTCGAGCGAGTTCGCCAGGCGCCCGTCGTAGTCTACGAGGTAGGTGACGACCATCGCCCTGGCCTTCTGCTCGAGGCCAGGCTTCTCGGCCTCCTTGGCCCAGGCGATATAGGAGTCGACGGCCTTCTGGACGTCGGGGCCCACGCCGACATCGTCGGAGGACTTGCGCGTCTTCTCGCGGAGCTCGAACGCCTTGTCGAGGCGGGTCGTGCGGATCCACTCGTTGCCGGGCATCTTCTCCTGGGCCTCGGCGAGGCGCTCGTCGAGCGTGGCGATGTCCTCGGGCGTCAGGTTGTCCGTGCGCAGGTACGCCAGGGCGCGGTCGAGCGAGTCGAACGTGACGTTGGCGAAGACCCAGACGCGCGTCTCCTCGTCGAGCTCGGCGCGCCACGTGTAGGGCCCCGTGGTCAAGACGCCGCTGAACTCGTCGCCCATCTTGACCTCGGAGGGCTCGATGTCGCACGCGGCCTTCATCACGCGCCTCTTCTTGTCGCGCGCGGTCGTGAGGTCGACGAACTCGCCCTCACCCGCCTTGCACTTGTCGATCTCGGCCTCGAGCACCTTGGCGATGTGCACCTCGGGAGGGGTGCACGCCACCGCGATCTGGGCCAGAATCGCGGCCGCCGCATACATCATCCATCGGTTCGTTCGCATCTCGACGCGCTCCTGTCCTGCTCGCTACAACTCGGGCTCCGCGGGACCCTACGCCCCGCGCTCCACGCCAGTTATAGCCGCTCTGTCTTCCTCTGGCTACGCAGGGCTCGCGCGTCTCTGACCCGATCGGACGTGGGCGCTGCGGGCGGCGTGTCTTTGTCGGAGGGTGGTGGAAGGGCGGCAGCCCTCCCCGCCGCCGCCCTCCGGGCTTGGCGTTCCCCGCTGGGGAACTTTGTAACGGTGGATTTGGCGGAGGGTGGTGGAAGGGCGACTGCTCTCCCCGCCGCCGCCCTCCGGGCTTGGCGTTCCCCGCTGGGGAACGTTGTAACGTGCAGGGATCGTGGGATTGGGTTCGCGTGGGAGTGTCTTTTGAGCCTTGCCGCCTGCGCGGCCTTCTACGGGCTCCGAAGAGCGCGCGGATGTAATAGTGCCTTGGCTGGACAGGAAGAGCCCTGGGTGGCTCACGCGATCTCCCAGCGCCTCTTGCACCTCCCAGGACCTCCGCACAGCGCGCCCCACGCGAACCACCCACCAAGAACAGCCTCCATGTCCGGAGCTCTCCGCGCGCAGCGCGGGGGGCGCCAAGCGCGAAGCGCGGCGGCGGGGGCTCCTGCCCCGCACCACGCTCCCCGCCTCACACGAACGCTCCAAAACTGCCCCGCGCCACACTCCCCGCCTCACACGAACGCTCCAAAACCGCCCCCTGAGCCAAGCCTGATATCAAGGCAGCGTGTGGTCCTCGACGCAGACGCCGCCGGTGCAGGTGGTCTCGGCGGGGCAGACCTCGCCGTTGGAGCAGGACGCGCGCGTGCAGATGCCGTCGGGTGTGGTGCAGACGAACCAGGGGACGGGGCAGACGTCGTTGGTGCAGCGGTCGACGAGGCAGAGCCCCGTCCTGTTGTTGCAGCTTCGACCGGGCGCGCAGTCGTCGTCGCTGGAGCAGTCACGCACGCACGTGCCGAACTGGCAGGTGTAGGTGTCGTTGCCAGGGATGCTCGAGCAGTCGCCGCAGCCCGCGCAGGCTCCGCCGGCGGCCTCTCGGCTACAGATGAGGCTTCCGCTGCCGCAGTCGGTGGAGGTCACGCACGCGCCCACGGGGCGGTTGCTGTAGTCGACGCCAGGGCCCATGTCAGGGGCTCCCGTGTCGGTGGCCATGTCAGAGCCCATGTCCAGGGCGCCGGCGTCTTCTCCTGCGTCGTCGCTCGAGCCGGCGTCGTCGCCAGTGGTGCCTGTGTCGGTGGCGCCAGCGTCGTCATCCGAGGACGCATCTGCGCCGGAGTCGGGCGTGACGTTGCCGGTGTCCTGGACGCTGGCGTCCGCCTTGGGCGAGCTGGCGTCGGAGGTCACGCCGGAGTCGGGTGTGACGTTGCCGGTGTCGCCGCCGGTGTTCTGTCCGGAGTCGCCTGATCCTGTGCCGCAGTCTGAGCAGGGGGCTGGTTCGTTGGTGTCGGTGTCGCAGCCCATGAGAGGCGAAGCGAGCGCGACGCCGAGCGCGAGCGCGGCGGCGAGTGAGCGGTGTGTGAGGTTCATGGCGTGTGTCCTTGGTCGGGCCGCGGGAGGTTCGAGTCTGAAGTGTCTCGCGTCGCGCGTCAAAATCGCGTCGCGTACGCAGGCATTGCGCCGCGCGGCGGCGTGTCGCCGCATGTTCTGCACGTTGAGCGGGTCGGGAGGCGCAAGGGTTCATGATCGAGGCATGGCATGTGGATTGCGAGGGGGTCGCGTGGACGCGAGGCGCCCTCGCATCCTCCACGGGTCCGTGGTTCACACGAGAGCAGAGGTTCGATCATGTTGGGAATGTCAGTAATGGATGTGCTCCTCGTCGCCGGGACCATAGGGTTCCTCGTCTTCATGCCGTTCGCGCTCCTGGCGTGGACGATGAAGAAGGCGTCGGCCGAGCGGGCCGAGGTTGGTGGAGATCAGTCGACCAAGGCGTCCTGAGTCCACCGGACGACGCCGCGGACGCGGACCTCCTCGACGCCGCCGCGGTCCTCGAGGAAGACGAGGTGCTCGCACAGGGTGGCGAGGTCGGCGTCGGGATCGAGGGGGCGGATGGCGATGAGGTCGGCGTCGAAGCCCGACTCGACGAGTCCGATCTGGTCGGCGCGGTCCATGGCGATGGCGCCGCCTCGCGTGGCGAACCAGAGGAGCTCTGCGGCGTCGGTGTCCGAGCCGGTGAGCTTGCTCGCGTCGTAGGCGCGAGAGCAGCAGCGGCGCAGTGAGTAGCTGCGCCCGGCGCCTACGTCCGTGCCCAGGCCGAGCTTGACCCCGCGGGAGGTCGCCTCCTTGAGCGGCATGGGGCCGCTGCCCAGGAAGAAGTTCGAGTCGGGGCAGTGCGAGATTGAGGCGTCGGCGGACTTCACGCCGTCCCACTCGGTCTCGGAGAGCCAGACGCCGTGAGCGAAGAGGCTGCGCGAGCCGAGCAGCCCGGCCTGGCGGTAGACGTCGAGGTAGTCGCGGGCCTCGGGGAAGGCGGCGGCGGTGGCCTCGATCTCGTCGGGGTTCTCGGAGATGTGGGTCTGGATTGGGAGGTCGTGGCGCGCGGCGAGCTCGCCGGCGGCCTCGAGCATCTCGGGGGTGCAGCTCAGGGCGAAGCGGGGGGTGACGCGGAAGCGGAGGCGGTCGCCGTCGGCGCCGTGCCAGCGCTCCACGAGCTCCTCGCAGGCGGCCATGGCTTCGGCGGGGGCGCGCAGCAGCGCCTCGGGCGCGCCGCGGTCCATGAGCGTGAGGCCAACGTCGCCGCGCAGGCCGCGGCGGTCCATCTCGGCGAAGAGCGCGTCGGTGGCGCCGGGGTGGGAACTGCTGAAGACCGACGCGCAGGTCGTGCCCTGGGCGAGCATCGACGCGCAGAAGTCGCGCGCGACCTCGCGCGCGTACTCGACGTCCTGGAATCGAGACTCCTCGGGGAAGACGGTCTTCTGGAGCCAGGGGAGCAGCTCACCCGAGGCGCTACCGAGCACGCGCGCCTGGGGGAAGTGGATGTGGGTGTCGACGAAGCCGGGCATCCAGACGCAGCCTGGGCGAGTGACCTCGGGGGCGTCGTCGCCCGGGGCGCCGACGTCGGTGATGCGGCCGCTCGCGTCGACGCGCACGACGACGTCCTCGTGGAGGGTCAGCGCGCGGTCTGTGGCGTGGGGCGCGAGCACGCGCCCTCGGATGGTTCTGCTCTCGGACACGTCTGATCTCGTCGGGTCTGGGTGTGGAGTTGGAGGGAGCTGGGGGTCAGCTGCGGTCGAAGTTGGCCAGCGCGACGCCCGCGATCGTGAGCACGGCGCCGAGGCCGCGCGTGAGGGAGATCGGCTCCTTGGAGACGACGGCGTCCCAGATCATGCTCACGACGACCTGCGCCACGATCACGGCGAGGAACACGCGCGCGGCGCCCAGCTTGCTGATCGCCCAGGGCAACCCCGCGATGATGCAGAACCCGAAGATCCCGGGCAACACCATCCACGCGCTGAGCTCGCTGAAGGCGAAGCGGTCGTGGAAGAGCTCGGGGAAGAGTTCCGGTCGCCAGCGCACGAGCGTGTGGAGCGTCAAGGCGATGAGGATGACGAAGATGGAGTTGATCGTGATCGCGGGAGCGAGCCCGATCGACTGTCCCATCGCGCGGTTGAGGGTGCCCTGGAGAACGCCGATCGATCCGATCGTGAGCGGTATGAGCAAGAAGAGGAGGTTCGACATGTTTCGTTCGAGGGCATGTGGCGGCGCGCCCAGCGCGCGTCGCGGCGCGCGACTATAGCACGGGCGGTGTCGGAGGCCAGCGCGCGTGGACCCTGGCGAGGGGCTGGCGCACCGGGGCGCGCTGAGGCACCCTTGCGCGCGTCGATGTTCGAACCGAACTGGAGGAGCGCTCATGATCACGTTGCACTACCTGGAAGACTCACGCGCCCAGCGCATCCTCTGGATGCTCGAGGAGGTCGGCGCGCCGTATGAGGTCGAGGTGTACCGCCGAGACCCGAAGACGAGCATGGCCCCGCGCGAGCTGCGCGAGCTCCACCCGCTCGGGAAGTCTCCGGTGATCGAGGACGACGGCGCGGTGATCGCGGAGTCCGGCGCGATCATCGAGCACATCGCCGAGGCGCACGCGCCCGCGCTCTACCCGACCGAGCCCGAGGCTCGGCGAGGGTGCCGTTACTGGCTCCATTATGCCGAGGGGAGCCTGGCGCCGTTGCTGGTGATGCAGGTCGTCTTCGACAAGGCGAGGGAGAAGGTCCCGGCGCTCGCGCGCCCCGTGCTCTTCGCGGTGCCGTCGTTGATCACGAAGGTCTACCTGAAGCCGAACCTCTCGCGGCACCTCGCGTTCGTGGAGGAGCATCTCGACGGGCGCGCCTACTTCGTGGGTGACGAGCTCACGGTCGCGGACATCCAGATGAGCTTCGGGCTCGAGGCGATCTCGGTGACGCGGCCAGGAGAGTTCCCGAACATCGAGGCGTTCGTGAAGAGGATACAGTCGAGGGAGGCGTACCAACGCGCGCTCGACGCCGTTCCGTTGACCTATCAGTACCTGGCGCGTTGAACACGGTTGTGATGTGTCCTCGGATGTTTATATTCCGTGGCCACGATCTGCCCTCCCCCTGGACCCCCGACAAAGGATAGCGATCCCATGAGCGCCAACCTCATCCCAGAGCTCGTGGCGAGGCTCCACGCCTCGCTCGCCGTCATCGACTTCGGAGACCGCCCCAAACCGCTCGAGCTGCGCTCTCCGGCGACCCCGGCCGAGATCGCCGCGCTGGAGAAGGATTGGGGGCGAGAGCTGCCCCCGTCGCTGCTCGCGTTCCTCAAGCTTGCCAACGGAATGGAGGGCGCCGAGCCTGGCGACTGGGCGCTCGCGGGCGCCACGGCGCCGCGTCAGCTCGACTCGTTCGACGACGTGCGCGACGGCGTCGCGTTCGCGCTCAAGCAGAAGGACGAGAAGCACCCGATCTGTCTCTTATACACATC
>CAJXPN010000189.1 GCA_913058025.1 uncultured Myxococcales bacterium
CCCAGGAGCCAGGGTGCCCGCCGGGCCAGGTGGAGGCGAGCGTGCCCGGTTCGACGCAGGAGTGTTGGAGGGGATGCACGCGTCCGTCGGACTGCCAGCTCAGTGAGCAATGCGAGCAGCACTCCGGGGTCTTGGTGTGCGTGGCGGGTCCGACGGAGAACAACGGGGACACGACGCCGCCGACGGTGACGTCGGTGACGCCGGATCCGAGCGCGGGGGTGGTCGCGCAGGACGTGGCCTTCGAGATCGCGTTCAGCGAGCCGATGGATCCGATCTCGATCAGCGAGTTCTCGATCCTGCTCGAGGACATCCAGGGGGCGCAGGTGCCGATGGCGTTGTCCTACGACGAGCAGACGCAGGTGGCCACGGCGACGCCGGCGGCGCCGCTGGCGGCGGCGTCGCGTTACGAGCTCGTGGTGAACGCGTTCGTGAGGGACGCGGCGCGCAACTTCATGGTGGGGGAGCGCACGTACACCTACTACACCGCGTACGAGGAGACGGCGGAGACGGCGGCGTTGGCGCTCAAGTGGGCGCCGTTGATCTACCAGGAGCTCCACAGCGTGGGCGGCCTCGACTGGCGCTACGACGTGCCGACGAGGGCGGACTTCGACGGGGACATCGTGGCGTCGAACAACAAGACCAACGCGCTGCTCGCGCCGAGCTACAAGGCGAGCGTGTACTACCACGTGACGAAGACGTCGACGCAGACGTTCATCTACTACGTGCTGTACTACCCGACGCGCGCGCTGGTGAGTTCGGACTCGGGCAACCGCGTCCAGTACGAGCATGATCTGACGGGGGCGGTGTTCGTCGTGGACAACGCATCCGACGAGCTGTTGTTCGTGGAGGGAGTGAGGACCGAGGACGGGCAGGACATCCTCATCAGCTACCTGAGGGAGGGCAGCGGCGTGGACATCCCTGGCTCGGAGCGGATCAAGGGGAGGTTCAAGGCGAGCGAGCTCGAGGGCGGGACGCGCTACCGGATGTACGTGCCGAGCGGGCGCCACGAGGCGTGCTACTGGCAGGACGATCAGCCGAGGCCGCCGCTGGACATCTGCCGCCACCCCCGCGGGGGCTACTCGGACCAGGGCGCGCTGCTCAAGCCGGGCCAGGCGCAGGGTTACGCCGACGCGGTGCAGGGCGCGGACGGCCCCGAATTCGAGTATGGGCTCGAGCCGCTGGCGCAGATCTTCTGGCTGCGCCGCGACTCGTACGGAGCGCAGGGTCTGTTCGAGAGGGGGTTCACGTACCGCCCGGACGGGGATCGCCCGGCGGGGCCGGACGAGGACACGAGGTTGGTGTTGCCGAACCGGCTCTACAGCACGGACCAGGACAGCTTCGGCTCGTCGCCCTTCCAGTGGTTGGTCCAGGGGACCGACAACAACCCCGGGCAGTGGATGATCGACCCGGCGTGGACGCTGACGCGGAGGTATTCGCTGCCGCAGGGGCTGTCGTGGTCACAGGACTACTGCGACAACCTGTTCCTGAGCGTGACGGCGTGCCCGTGAGGCGCGTCAGAGCGTGATGCTCTGGAGGTTGGAGGGGACGACGACGTCGTGGCCGTCGCGCGCGAGAGCGCGCGCGAGCAGCTTGAGGGTGCGCGCTGCGCCGTGGACGAGCGCGACGCGCCTCGGCGCGAGCGCGCGGGCGGCCTCTCGGAGCTGAGAGCGCGCCGCGTGGTCGGGAAGGAGCACGCGGCGGGTGCGCGCGTTGGGCGATCGCTGCGCGTTGAGCACGACGAGGTCGAGGTCGGTGCGCGCGCCCGCGAGGGTGTGTGACGGGGAGCCCTTCGAGAGGTGTTCGTCGGTGGCGATGACGAGGTCGCCCTCGTCGAGGGCGCGCGAGCAGGCCGCGAGGTCCGCGAAGGTGACGAGCGAGAGGTCGGCGCCGGAGGCGGCGTAGACGTCGAAGACGGGTCGGGCGAGCTCGTGGACCAGGCACGGGATGCCCGCGGCGGAGAGGGCGGAGGCGAGCTCGGGGGCCTGGCCGATGGCCGAGAGCGCGAGGAGCCTCGGGCGGTCGTGGCGCAGGCTCTCGACGAGGGCGGCGCGCGCGGGGCCATGGGAGACGGCGTCGGCGTCGGCGTCGGCGCCCAGGACCCCCTCCATCAGCAGGAGATCGATGGGCCGCTCGGGGTCGGCGTCGGGGAGGTCGGCGCCGGGCGTGACGGGCTGGTCGTGGAGGCAAAAGTCGGGGAGGTAGAAGATTCTATGGAACGACTCGGGCGCGCTGATGTCCAGAAGTACGGAGCACGCGCCGAGGACATGTCCACAGCGTGAGAGCGTTGCGGTGATGGAGACGTCGCCGCGGCGAGCGAGCTCGAAGGGTGAGCCGGGCGCGACGGCTCGAAGAGACGCCGCGGCGTCTCTGGCGAGCTGGCGAGGGTTCGCGCGACGGAGCGCGGCGAAGCGTCCCGCGAGCGCGTAGGGCGCGAGCGCGACGGATTCGGGCGACGCGACGGGTCGCAGCGTCGGGTTCGAGTAGAGGAGCGCGCTGAGCGCGCCGATGTGATCACCGTGGACGTGGCTGACGAAGGCCGCGTCGAGGTCGCCAGCGAGGCGGGCCCACTTCGCGGGCCGATCACGGACGGAGCCTGCGTCGAGGAGGACGCGGAGGCCGTGGGCCTCGAGCAGGTAGGCGTTGGCGCCCAGCGCGTTGGCGCCGGCGAGAGGTGTGAGGCGAGGCTGGTCCATCATGGCCGCGTAGAGTTCAGACAGGTTTGCGGTCATGGGCCGCGAAGCGTTAGAGTAACCGAGCCAGGAGCGCGCGAGAAGATGATGATGAACCCGACGGCCGAGGAGCTGATGCCCAGGACGAAGCGAGGCGTGCAGATCTACTGGCGAGCGGCGCTCATACCGCTGTCCCTGTTGATACTCGCCACACTCAGGTTCGTGTTCCACGCGCCGATGTGGGTGCTGATCATCGGGTGCCTGTGGATCCCCGCCTACTACCTGATCTATCCGGTCGTGCTGGGGAAGCGCTGGCAGTCGTTCGACCGTGAGTTCACGGTGCGGTTCCAGCGCAGCGAGTACAAGCAGTTGCTGGCGTACTACAAGTCACAGTGGTTCCTGCGCAGGTTCGGGCCGAGGGCGGAGATGATGGGCAAGCTCGGGCTCATCTACGCGGCCATGCAGCGCTACCGGGACGCCGAGCAGGTGCTCGAGGGCGCGGTGGAGGCGGCGGACGCGGCGACGAAGGACCGGCTGTACTTCAACCTGGCGAACGTGAAGTTCGAGCTGGGCAAGCACGCCGCGGCCGAGCAGATCTACCGCTCGATGAAGCCCGGGTCGCCGTACAGGCACGCCGCGCAGGCGCACCTGGCGCTGATCGACCTGAGGAGAGGCGAGCGCGTGGACGAGGCGCGCGTGGTGCTCAAGCACGAGCGCAAGAGGGCCTCCGGGGCGCTGCGAGAGCGGATCGAAGAGGCGCTGGCGGCCGCGGGCGCCTGAGCGCCGGACCGAGCGCCGGACCGAGCGCCGGACACCCCATCGACACATGCTCATGAGCGCGAGCGGCGCGCGCACCTTCATCGAAAGGGGCGCGCGCCGCTTGCGTTCACGCGGGGCGTCGCTACTTTAGGGGTCGCGCTCGCCAGGGCGGGCGACACGAAACGAAGAGAACACGTAAAGAGGAGGCAGATATGGCGAAGCTCGAGGACAGGCGTTTCGACATCCGAACGTTGGAGCGCAACTTGAGGAACGGGGAGATCACGAAGGCGGAGTACGAGAAGTACCTCGCCGACCTCGCCGACGGTCAGGACAACGCCGTGAAGATGGAGTCGAAGTTCGAGGTCGGCGTGCTCAACGAAGACAACGAGGGCTGAGGCGCGCCGCGAGTGAGACCCACGCAGACAGGAGATGAGATGAGCGACGAGACGTCACAAGAGAAGGTGCTGGGAGACAACGCGGGCGTGTACATCCCCACGGAGGAAGACGACGCGTCCATGGACATGGACTTCGGCGGCTTCGTCGTGGGCCTGTACCAGAGCGCGCTCATCGCGCTGGGGAGCGCGCAGCACCCCGAGCTCGGGGGAGAGGGGGACGACCTGGACGCGGCGCGGCACGCGATCGACATCCTGCGGATGCTCCAGGAGAAGACGAAGGGGAACCTCGACGAGGAAGAGGACAAGCTCATCCGGGGCCTGCTCTACGAGCTCAAGGTGGCGTTCATAGAGGCCGCCAAGGGCTGACCTGCGAGGTACGAAGAGGCGCATGGCACGCAGCCAAGCGCCTCTTCGAGCCCCGCCCGAGGATGAAATCAGGGGCGGGGCGCGTTCCAACGCTTGAAGTGCAGTCCACGTTGCGGCGGCGCGCTCTCGACGTGCGCCACGTGTGCGCGAACCGAGCCGCGAGCGGGACATGAGACGAGGTGTTCATGATAGGAGATGTGATGCACACGACGACTCGAACCAGGTTCACGTTGGCCATGACGTTGTGCGCGCTCGCGGGCGCGCTCGGGTGTGACCGGGGCGCGACGCAGGAGCAGCCCCCCGAGGAGGCGGCGGAGGTCGCCGACGCGGTGGTGGAGCCCAAGCTCGAGCCGGCCGCGGCGCAGGCGGCGCCGAGGCCGACGGCGCCTGCGAGCTTCGCCGACCTGGTCGAGCGTGCGCGCCCGGCGGTCATCAACATCTACACGCGAACGAGGGTGAAGGGGCGCAAGATAAGTCCGTTGTTGCCGTTCGCGCCGCCCGATCGGATCGGCGAGAGCCTGGGCTCCGGGTTCATCATCGACCCGTCGGGGCTGGCGCTGACGAACCACCACGTGATCGCGAACGCGACGGACATCGAGGTCCGCCTGCTCGACGACCGCAGGTTCAAGGCGACGCTGATCGGGGACGACCCGAAGACGGACACGGCGCTACTAAAGATCGAGGGGGTCGAGAAGCTGCCGTACCTGGAGATCGCGGACTCGGACGCGATGCGCGTGGGGGACTGGGTCGTGGCGATCGGGAACCCGCTGGGGCTCACGAGCACGGTGACGGCGGGGATCGTGTCGGCGGTGGGGCGCCGGAACGTGCCGCTGGGAGGCGAGCTGCGCTACAAGGACTTCATCCAGACGGACGCGTCGATCAACCCGGGCAACTCGGGGGGGGCGTTGTTGAACATGAGCGGTGAGGTGGTGGGGATCAACACCGCGATCAGCGCGGACGCACAGGGAATCGGGTTCGCGATCCCGATGAACATGGTCAAGGAGATCCTGGACCAGCTCAAGGACAACGGTCGCGTGAAGAGGAGCTGGCTGGGGATCTACGTCGACGACCTGCCCGAGGCGCTCAGGGCGCAGGTGGGTTTGACCGGTCGTCTGGGGGCGCTGGTGATGGACGTCGTGCCGGGGGGGCCGGCGGACCGGGCCAAGCTCAGGAAGGGGGACGTGATCGTGAAGCTCGACGGGGAGGACGTCACGGACGCGGCGGCGCTGTCGTGGGTGGCCGGGAACAAGGGCATCGGCAAGACGGTGACGGTGGAGCTGATGAGGGGGAACCAGCGCATGGCGACGAAGCTCAGGCTGGGCGCGCTGCCAGACTGAGCGCGCGATCCTGGCGTCGTGCTTGCTCGACACCACGTCAACTCCTAGGATGGGGCGTCTTTGGGGCGCGCTCGCGCCCGGATACTCATCATCAGGAGAAACGACGTGTTCACACTCCGAAAAGGGAGAGCGCTGGCAGCGCTGCTCGCACTGACCGTGACGGCTCTTGCCTCGGCGACCGCATGGGCGACGGTGGCAAAACACATGGACCTCGCGACGCTCATCGAGCGCTCCGACGCAATCGCTCATGGCGTCGTGGTCGGACAGTCGAGCTTCCTCGACGAGGAGCGAGATCTCGTCCTCACGAGGACCACGCTCAAGGTCGACCGCGCATACTTCGGCGAGGCCTCGGGCCTCATTCAGATTCAGCAGATCGGCGGAGAGGCAGGAGAGCGCGTGACGAAGCTCGCGGGGGACGCGGCGTTCGAGCCGGGTGAGGAGGTCATCGTCTTCATGAAGCGCGGTGAGGGGAGCCTCTACTACCTGACGTCGATGGCGCAGTCGAAGTACCGCGTGACGCGTGAGGGCTCGAGCATCGAGGTCCGCCGCGACCTGAGCGGCCTGGTGTTCCTGAAGGGACCCAAGGTGCTCGACCACATGGAAGAGGGTGCGCGAGACGGGGGTGACTTCATCGCCGAGCTCGGCGCGCTGATCGCGGGGGTCAAGGGCGTCGAGGGCGTCGTGGAGTTGCCCACGAACGTGCCGGAGGTGAAGCGATGAAGACGAAGACCTTCATGGGCGCGCTCTTCGCGTTTGCGCTCGCGGCTCCGACGACGGCGCAGGCCTACGACTTCATCCAGAACTGCTCGGACGGTTCGGGCGGGGCGTGGGCATCGAACGAGGTCCCGGTCCGCTATTACATCAACAGCGCGGGCTCGGACGACCTCCCCTTCGGGACGGTCAGTCAGATCTTCGAGGACTCGTACGAGGCGTGGGCCGAGCCTTGCTCGTCCTCGTTCCGTTACTCCTACCAGGGGACGACGACCGAGACGCCGATCAACAACAACCGGAAGGTGGTGCACGCGTTCGCGGACGCTGCCTCGGAGTGGCCGAGGGAGCTCGGCGACCCGTACGACGGGACGCTCGCGGTGACGCTCACGAGCTTCCAGCGTAACTGCACGTTCTACAACGCTCCGATCCTCTACAACGGGATCGCGGTGACCTGGACGGATCAGTGCAACTCGCAATTCTGCCAGGGCGGCGGGACGGACCTGCAGAGCGTGGCGACGCACGAGATCGGCCACATGCTCGGCCTGGATCACTCGTCGGTGAACTCCGCGACGATGTACTTCGCCTACCTGGGCGGAGACATCGCGCGTTCGCTCCACCCCGACGACATCAACGGCGTGAGCGCGCTCTACCCCAACGTGTGCTCGTGCACGCAGGACTCGGACTGCCCGGGCGACCTCGTGGAGTGCCAGAACAGCCGCTGCGTGGACGTCCCGTGCAGCTCGGACAACCAGTGCGCCCCGGGGCTCGCGTGCCTGAACACGGGCGACTGCGGCGTGCCACCGTGCAACTCCGACGCGGAGTGTGGTCAGGGGTTCTCTTGCCTCAACGCGGTCTGCAAGTCGACTTGCCCAGTATGCCGCGACTGCACCTCGTCGAACCAGTGCGGCGGCAGCGGCACGTGCGTGGACTGGAACGGTGACAGCCTGGGCGAGTGCATCACGTTCTGTGACGAGCAGGGACGCTGCGAGGGCGACGCGTCATGCTTCAGCCTCGAGCAGGATGGCCAGACCTACAACCTGTGCCTCAACCCCGACGCGAACGCGAACGGGGTGTGTCCGGACAGCTACGTCTGTGAGGACGTTCAGCTCCCGCCCAACCCCTGCGAGGACGTCGACTGTGGCAACGACGGCTACTGCCGTGACGGCCAGTGCATCCCCTACCCTGGCAACAACAACGACCCGGGCACGAACAACGACCCGGGCACGAACAACGACCCGGGCACGAACAACGACCCGGGCACGA
>CAJXPN010000190.1 GCA_913058025.1 uncultured Myxococcales bacterium
GCGTCAGATGTGTATAAGAGACAGCCTGTGGGTCGGGAAGACGAGCAGGCCCGGGTCGTTCATGTTCACCATGAACGAGGTCACGAACTCGTAGGGCGCGTCGGGGCCGCCGGTCTCGGTGAGGCCGCGGCGGAAGTCGCGGTAGGCCAACGCGGTCTCGTAGCGGTGGTGGCCGTCGGCGATGAGCAGCGCCTGGTCGGCGAAGAACGCCTCGACCGTGGCGACGGCGCCGGCGTCGGTGACCGGCCAGAGGCGGTGGCGGATGCCGTCGGCGGTGGTGACGTCGAGCGCGGGCTCGGCCGCGCGCGCCGCGTCCAGCGCCGCGTCGACCGCGCGCTCGGGGTCGGAGTAGAGCAAGAAGACCTGCGAGAGGTTGGCCTCGGTGGCCTTCATGAGCTCGAGGCGATCGATCTTGGGGCCTCGCAGCGTGCGCTCGTGCGGGAGGACGATCTTCTCGTCGTACTCCGCGAGGCGGACGCGCCCGATGAAGCCGCGGCGCAGCGCGCGGCCGCCCTTGCCATCGTCGAACTCCTGGTCGTGGACGTAGAGCGCGGCCTCCGACTCGACCTTCAGGACGCCCTGGGCCAGCCAGTCCATCAGGTGACGGCGCGCGCGGGTGTAGCGGTTGTCCTCGGGGTGGTCGGTGGGGCGGATCTCGTTGAGATCCAGGCGCACGACGTTGTTCGGGTGCCTGGCGTAGAGCTCGGCCTGCTCTGCGGCGTCGATGACGTCGTAGGGCGGCGCGAGCAGGTCGCCCAGCTCACCGGCGAAGCGGCGGTCGTCGTAGCGGATGCCGCGCAATGGTTTGATTTCGGCCATGTCTCGTCCTCTCGGGGTCTGTGGAACAGTCTCGGGTGTCGACTCGAAGCGTTTTAGTGGCCCTTCGGGGTGTGAGGCAAGCCGAGCGTCGCCTCTTGCTTCGACACGCACGACTACGCACAGTGAGACGCATGGGCTCGACCTTTCACATGCGCCCGAGCGGGTTGGCGCACCACACCTCCGGGAGCAGCACCTCGCCGCACGCGCTGCACGCACACAAGCTGGTGATCCCGCTGGACGCGCCGCTGCACCTGACGTGGCCGTCAGGGCGCACGCTCACGCTGGACGCGCCCGCGCTCGTGCCGGCGCACGTCACCCAGAGCATGGGGAGCGACGGGGAGACGCTCGCGCTGTTCTGGGAGGTCGAGGACCCGCTCGGGCAGGTCCTGGGCGCGAACGTGTGCCGCCCGCTCCATGTCCTCGAGGACGCGGCGTGGTGGAGAGGGCTCGCGCGTGAGGTGATCGACGCGGGGACCGACGACGCCGTGGACGCGATCCTCGAGGCGCCGCGCACACGGCTCGGCTGGGACGCGCGAGGCGGGCGGCGCCAGGACGGGAGGATCACGAAGACGCAGCGGCTGCTCAAGGAGTCGCCCGGCGGGCGACTCCCGCTCGAGGTGGCCGCGCGGGCGGTGGGGTTGTCGGGCTCGAGGTTGTCACATCTGTTCACCGGGGAGACGGGGATGACCTACCGGCGCTACTCGCTGTGGCTGCGCGCGCACGACGCGATGCGCCGGCTGCTCGAGGGCGCGCCGATCACCCAGGCCGCGCTGGACTCGGGGTTCTCCGACCACGCGCACCTCACGCGCACGATGCGCTCGCTGTTCGGGCAGCCGCCCTCCTACATCACCGGGTAGCAGAAACGTTCAAGACACCGACCGCGACGCGCGCCACGCTGCGCGTCAGACCTCCGGCATCCGCCGGAGGCAGACACCCACACGAAGCGAGAGGAGATAGAGATGACCGGAATGGAGATATGGGCGGCCACGGCGGTCGCGTTGTTCTTGAAGTCCATCACGCTGGCGATGCTCCAGGGTTACTGGCGCACCACGAACAAGGCCTTCGCCAAGCCCGAGGACGCCAAGGCGTTCGGCAAGGGCGCCGAGATGCTCGCAGAGGACCTGCCCGCCGTGCAGCGCGCTCAGGGCGCGATCCGCAACGACGGCGAGAACGTGCCCTACTTCCTGTTCATCGCCTTCGCGCACGTGCACCTGGAGTGCTGGCCCGCGGGCGTGCCGTGGCTGTTCGGCGCCTTCGTGCTCGCGCGCTGCGCGCACTCGCTGTTCATGGTCTCGCCGAGGCAACCCCACCGCACGGCCTCCTTCGCGCTCGGCCTGCTCGTGACGCTCACGCTGGCGGCGCAGATCATCTGGACTTTGGCGACCTGAGCGCCCAACGGCCCTTCACCTCATCCTGGACGCCCTCCGAACGCCGGAGCGGCTGTAGCACGAGCGAAACTCTGTGGCGAACCGCTCGCCAAGGCTCGTGTGGTTCTCCAGGCGAAGGTGCGTGGGGGTCGTGCCGAAGAGGCGGGTCATGACCTCGAGCCGGACGGCCTCGGGCCGGTCCTCATAACCCAGGCGAGACCACCACTTGTAGAGCCCCTTCAGGCTGGAGGCCGGGTACGCGACGGAGCGGTCCGAGGTGACGAAGGGGTCGATGGGCTCGATGTCGGGCCTGATCGCGTGGAGCCGCCGCGCGAGCTCGGCCGCGTCGCGCGCGACGCGCGCGCCCATGCGCTCTTCGATCTGCCACATCGCCTCGATGTCCTCCCCCGCCTCGGAGCCCTCCTGGTCCAGGCACCACCGGATGTCCGGGAGCTTCTCGACCTCGAGCGAGGCGCTCCAGTCCTCGTACTGCGCTCTGGTATGCCGCTTCTGCGCTGGTGTGGGCTCACCGAACAGCAAGACGCATGGATCGGAGGGCGGCGGGCGCTTTCGCGAGCGCTTTCCCGTGGGCGCTGCGTCGGTGGACACCACCACCGAATCGACCGCGAGGCCAGCCTGCAGTGTCCCCGTACGGCGCGCATCGATCGTCACGCCCTCGAGGAACGCCAGGGTGCGCTCGGGTGAGAGCGGTGTGAACCCATGGAGCGTGTCGCCGCAGCGCATCGCTGCGGCGTCGGGGCGCCTCATGAACAGCGGGGCCTGCCCCTGGTCGTACCTGCGCTCGGGCTCCTCGGTGAAGAACGCGTCGGTGGAGTAGTCCGTGCGGTCCACGAGCCCCTTGCGGCGCGCCTCCTCGCGCGCGCGCCACCCCCTCGGGTGCCGGCGGTAGTCCGAAGGCATGGAGGGCTCCAGGGTGACGTCGAGCGCTGGAGAGGGTGCGGGCTGCGACCCGCCCATATAGATGGGGCCCTTGAACTCACGCATCTCCGACTCGTCGCCGATGTAGAGGCTGCCAGCGACAGTCCGCCCTCCGTATTCGTAGCGGTGCGTCACGCACGCGAAGACTCCATCACGCGCGACCAGCTCGAAGCAATGCACCTGCCCACGCGATGCCAGGAGCACGAGAGTTCCAGTGCGCCTCTCGGGCTCGACCACCATGGACATCGCGTCTTTCATGCTGGTCTTGCCGCCGCCACCGAGCCTCGAGCGCAGGTCACTGTAGGGTTCGGGCGCGACCTCCTCGGCTTCGGGCGCGCCACCCGTAGCGGCTTCGACGCGTGGCTCCTCCAGCTCCTGCGGCGGCCACGCGAGCGCGGAGGCGATCAGGCCACACGCGACGCTCCACGCGATCGTCCCGCCGTGTCTCATTTCGCCACCTCGTCGTTGGCCTGGGACATCGTCGTCTTCCCCGCGCCTCCTTGGAGCCGCTCGAGCAGCGTCGGGCCACCGTCCAGGCGCTTCGCGCCTATCTGCTCGTAGATGCGAGGCTCGGTGCAGTGCTCGAACTCGACGGTGAAGCGCTCGCCAGCGGCCGTGTGGCTCTCGAGCCGCACGGTCTTTGGGACGTTCGTACCGAACCGGGTCACGACCTCGAGGCGCGCGGCCGGGCGAGGCGCGCCGTACTCCAGCGACCGCCACCATGCGTGGACCCCGCGCAGGCGCGCGGGCTCGAACGTGAGGTGCCAGTCGCCTTCGGGCTCCAGCGCGTGGAGCCGCTCCGCGAGCGCGGTGACGTCGCGCGCGACGCGGCTACCCATCCGCTCACGAACGATCTCCTCCTCACGTACGTCGAGCCACGGCGATTCGCCCTCCCGATCGATGCACCAGGTCACGTCGGTGAGCGTCGGAGGCGCGAGCGCGCGCTCGCGCTCCTTCTCCTGCGCGGCGAACCGCTCATGCTCGTCCGATGGCGGCCCGAAGAGCTGGCTGCACGGGCCGGTGCGGCGCCCTCCCGCGAGCTCATCGCCGGAGGGCGCCGCGCCGAGATCCAGGCGAGGCCCGCGGGTCCAGTCGACCTCGGCGGACGCGAGCAGGTCGCGCTGCTGGTCGGTTGAGAGCGCCGTGAACCGGTGGAGCGTCTCGGCACAGCGGAGCGCGGCGGACGCGCCGTCCCGGCTGCGCATGAGCGCGGGCGCCTGGCCGCTGTCGAGCCTGCGATCCAGGCCCGCCACGAAGAACTCGCCAGTGGAGCGATCGGCGGGGTCGACGAGCCCCCGCTGGCGGGCGCGCTCAGCGGCGGCCCAGCCGTCCGGGAGGCGCACATGACCCGGCGCGTCGTGGAACGTCACGAAGGTGCTCGAGGGGGGATCGGGCGCCTGACAGCACAGCTTCTTGCGCCTCTCGAACGCGAAGAGCGCGCGGCGGTCGCCCGCGAGGAGCTGCCTGGGGACGTACTCCCGGCCGCGATAGAACGGATCGACGACGCACAGGAAGGCGTCGTCACGCTCGTCCGACGCGTAACACGAGGCGTCGCCGGCCGCGTCGGCGAGGAGCCCATCGGCCTCGTCGACGTCGGCGGGATCGGGCACGGCCGGCGCGTCGGATGGCTCGGGGGCGACAGGAGCCGCGACCTCGACGTGTGTACGAGCGGGCGGCTGAGGCTCGCAGCCGAGCGCGAATGCGGACAGGCCACACGCGACGCTCCACGCGATCGTTCTGCTCGGTCTCATCGGTCTTCCCCCTCACGGGACACATGGGCGGCGCGTTCGTTCGGGTTATCGGACAAACCACGCCGCGTGTTGTTCCCAAAGGGGTCGAAATGCCCTCAGAGCCGCTGTAGGGCCGCCTACGGGCCTCGGGCTCGCGGTGGATATTGATACAAGGGCCCCGGGACATGCCTGCGGAGGCCCCTGTGGGCCTCGTGGGTGGGCGCGGCGGAGGATCTCGGGTGGCCTCAGGTGGAGGTAACGCCTATTCAATGGAGCGTGCGCGTCGCGAGGGTCCCTGTCCGGAGTGGGCGATCATGTGGTCAGAACGGTACGAGAAGCTCGAGGAGCTGGGGCGAGGGAGTCAGGGCATCACGCACAAGGCGCGTGACCTGGAGACCGGCGCGATCGTGGCGGTCAAGGAGCTCGACATGGACCGCGTCGAGGGCTGGAAGGAGATGGAGCTGTTCGAGCGTGAGGGGCGCACGCTCGAGTCGATCGACCACCCCCGAGTCCCCGGCTACCTCGACACGTTCACCGTCGAGTCGGACGGGAGCGTGCGCCTGTTCTTGGTCCAGGAGTACGTCTCGGGCATGAACCTGTCCGAGCACCTCGCGCGCAAAGGCAGGTGGTCGTACGAGGAGGGCAGAGAGGCGCTCGCGGCGCTGCTGCCCGCGCTCGAGCACATCCATGAGCGCGTGCCGCCGCTGATCCACCGCGACATCAAGCCCTCCAACGTCATCGAAGACGACTCCGGCGAGCTCTTCCTGATCGACTTCGGCGCGGTCCAGGAGCAGGCGCTGACGACGGTGGGGGGCTCGACGGTCATCGGCACGCCCGGCTACATGCCCGCCGAGCAGATGATAGGGCGCGCGCAGCCCTCTAGCGATCTGTACAGCCTGGGGGTGACGCTGTGCCACATGATCACGGGCGTGTCCCCGGTCGAGGTCGCGCTCGACGACCAGAACAAGCTCGACTACGCCTCGCTGCTGTCGTCGAGCGAGCCCCTGACGCCGCTCCTCCTCCGTATGATCGAGCCGACGCGTTCGAGGCGCTTCGAGTCCGCGCGGGACACGCTCGCGGCGCTCTCTGGCGCCTCCTCACGTGCCCTGAGCGAAGAGGACGTGAGAGGCCGCGCCCGAGCGCTCTCCGCGTGGGACGCGTGGGCACGCGGCGCCCTCGACGGGTACAACTCGTTCGAGGTCTTCGAGGGCGTCGGTGACGGCGTCCACGTGCCCCTCGAGAGCGTGAAGGAGGACATCAAAGAGGACGTGGAGCACGCGCTCTCGCTGGGGTGGGTCTACGAGGGGAGCTTCGAGACGTGGGCCGCCGAGTCCAACTACTGGGCGCTCTCGCCGTTCATCGTCAGCACCAACTTCGCGCTCATGCGCAGCTCGGAGGGGAGCACCTGGTCGAACGGCCGGGGCATGCTGTTCACGTTCTTCGAGGACGGGACGGGCGTGGTGACCGGGGCGGTGCCAAACGAAGAGCAAAAGGACATGGTGAGCGAGGCGTTCGAGCACCACAAGATGAGCGGGCCGTTGGAGGCGCTGACGAGCGAACACGAGCGCCACGTGGCGCGGCGTGTCCATGAGGGCGCGCGGGCGCTGTACGCGCGCTCACCCCAGCGCGTGCACCGGTGGATGCTCGCGGCGATCGACCCCCCACTCTCGAAGGCCCAGGCCACCACCCAGACCGTGCTCATGCTGATCTTCTGGACGATGCTCTTCTTCCTCTTCATCCCGCTGCTGTGGTGGAACGGGCGATACCGCAAGCGCCTGACGCGACGCGCAGACGTCCGCGCGTTCGACTCGGTCGAGCGCGCGTTCGGGCCGATCCGGGCGCTCGGCGACGAGGCTCGGGCCGACGGCTCGACAGGCGTGGCCCTCGACTTCGGAGACGGCGACGCCACGCACGACGCACGCACGCACGAGCACTCCGAGAACGCCTCGAACTGAGCGCGTCACAGGAAGCACTGGCCCTCGCCCCTGTAGGTCGGCGCCACGTCCACGACCTCGCCACCCTGTATCAGGTGGAGCTCGAGGAACCGCTCACACAGCTCGCCCGCCTTCGCGTGGCGCATGAACACGGGCGACCCGAGCCCGAGCGCGACCTCGCCGTCGTAGAGCACGGGGGTCTGCACCTCGCCGGCGCCCTCGAAGGGCGTGAGCCTGGCGCCCTCGGGGAGCCAGGGCTGGGGGGAGGTCGCAGGCCCCGGCGCGCCCGAGGAGGCGTAGCCGCCGCCCAGGCACGTGTGGACGCCGGGCGCCGGCTGGCGCACGACCTCGATCGCGTAGCCGGCGGCCGGGAGGTAGTCGTAGTCGCGGTGGTGGCCGAAGAGCACGGGCGCGAAGAACGCCGAGCCCGCGGTGACCTCGGTGATCGAGGGCTCGGTGGCGTTGAGCTTGAGGCTCCCGGAGCCGCCGGCGTTCACGAAGCGGGGCGCGTGGCCCGCGGCGCGCACCGCGGAGACGATCCGCGCGCGGCGGCCGACGACCTCGGGCGCCGAGCGGCCCTTGAGCGCGCGCTTGATCGCGTTCATCGCGCGCTCGCCGGGGACCGCGTCGGCGGTGCCGGCGATCTGCCCCTCGTCTGTCTCTTATACACATCTCCGAGCCCACGAGACAGGCAGAAATCTCGTAT
>CAJXPN010000191.1 GCA_913058025.1 uncultured Myxococcales bacterium
CGCCCTCCGGCGCGCCCGCGGCGGCGCCCGCACGCTCGACGGCGTCTTCACGACCACGGACCCTTGAAGCGCCTCTGACGAACCGCTATAAACCCTTGCAGTTCGTCGACTTTTCACACCACGCGACCCGGCACCTCCTCCCCGTGACCTCGACACGCCACATCCTCCCGCTCGCGCTCGCGCTGGGCGCCCTCGCCTGCGGCGACGCGCTCCCGGACCCGCCCGACGAGGAGGCGCCGCGCGCGCGCTGGACGCGCCCGGCGCCGACCCAGCGCATCGACGCGCGGCGCCCTCCCCTGCACACCCCATCGGGCGAGGCGCCAGACAGCCTCGACCCCGACTCGGGCGACCTCACCGCGGACCTCGACGCGGGGGGTTCGCACGCCATCTCGATCGACCTGCGCGCGGGTGAGGTCTTCTGGTGGCGCGTGACGACCCTCGACGGCGAGCCCGTCCGCAGCGCGCTCGTTCACGGCGCGTCCCGGAGCGTCCGACTGCTCGAAGCCGATCGAGGATCTCGAGGCGCCTTCATCGCCTTCGACGACACGCACACCCTCGAGCTCTTCGCGCCCGACGACGACTCGACCTACCGCCTCGAGACCTGGACCGCGCCCCTCACGATCGCGCCGCTCCCGTCCAACGGGCACGTCGAGTCCGATCTCTCCGACGGCACCCCGCGCGGCTGGAGCGTCACCACCCGGCAACACCGCGTCCTCGAGGCCGAGGTGATCTCACAGCGCGCCCCCGTGGACTCCGACCTAGACGCCACGCTCTCGGTCTGGGACCCCATCGCGCGCCGCGTCATCGCGTTCGCCGACGACATCAACCGCTCCGAGGGCGCGCTCGACCCAGCGCTGCGCGCCGACGTCGACAACGCCCGCTCCTACGTCCTCGTCGTCGACATGTACGCGCGCCCCGAGCGCGCGCCCATGGCGCTCATCGCCAGCCTCCACGACGACGCCCCAGAATCGCCCCGCGCGCTCGACGCCGGCGTCACGCTCGAGGGCGTCATAGACTCGAACGACGACGAGCCCGACACCGACTACTTCCTCGCGTGGCTCGCCCCCGGCGCCACCCTCCGCGTCGAGGTCTCGTCCTCGGGGCCGCTCGAGCCCGCGCTCCAGGCGTGGGCCGCCCGCGGTCAGTGGGTCGAGCTCGTCGACGAAGCACTCCCTTGCGGCTCCTCCACCGCCCTCGAGATCCACCACCCCGACTCCTCCCAGGCGCCCGGCTACTACTACCTCCTCGTCGACGACGCCCGGAACCTCGATGGCGCCTCCCGAGGCGGCCCCTCGTTCCGGTACAGCATCTCCACGACCCGCCTCGACTGGGCCGAGCCCGAGGCCGAGCTCCCGCTCTACGAGTCGATCACGGGCGCCCAGGGCTCATGGAGCTGGCGCGAGCTCGTCGCCCCCCCAGGACACCTCCTCGTCGTCGACACCGACGCCGGCTCCACGCTCGCCGCGCGCGACGCACGCGACGAGCTCACCGGCCTGTCTCGCGGCGCCGTCATCCACACCCACCGCGGCGGCGAGCTCACGCTCGGAGTACGGCACGCCGACACGTGCGGCGGCACCTCCGAGCTCTCCGCCGACGCCGTCCCCCTCGAGCGACCCGAGCCTCTCGCTCGACAGCCCGAGGCGCTCGCCAACCACGCCCCGACCACCGCGCAGCGCCTGAGCGCGCCCTCACGCATCGCCGCCTCGACCCAGCACGCCCACCCCTCACCGCCGCTGGACCACTTCGTCGTGTCCGCGCGCGCCGGAGAGCGCGTCCTCGCGTACACGCTCGAGAACCCCGACGCCCCGATGATCGACCCGCTCCAGCCCGAGCTCGGCTACGAGCACGCCGACACGATCGTCCACATCATCGCCCCCGACGGCACCCCGCTCGCCAAGAACGACGACGTCCCAGGCGCCCCCGACGGTCACTTCTCGGCCGCCAGCGCGCGCGCCCCCGTCGACGGCGACTACACCGTCGTCGTCTCCCCCTATTATGCAGAGCGTTACGGTTTCTACCGCCACGGCGCCTACGACCTCGTCGTCGACGTCCTCGACCGCTGAAGCCCGAACCCCGCCGGTGGTGCGCGCGGCGACCCCTCGAAGGCTCCCGGAGAGGCGATCTGCCCCAGGAGGCACCCAGGTTCGACAGGCACTCCTCCCACGCTCATTTGCGCCCAGCAAACCGGAGCGCCCACGCGAACCCAATCCGATGATTTCAACTCCGTTACCAGTCTCCTGGAAGGAGACGCGATAGCCCTGCCGACAGGCGGGCGGCCAAAGCGCGCAGCGAGGTAGTTCACGAAGTGAATGATCGGGAACCCGAACGAAGTGAGCGGTGACAGAACCGAGCGGAGCAAGCGTAAGCGGTCGAGCCCTGCACTGGCGACACCTTCCGACCGGAGCGCCCACGCGAACCCCAGGCCAAGAACAGGCGCACATGAAGCTGAGGTCCCTGCGAGGGGACCGCAGAGTGAGCGAGAGCGAGCGAAGCAAACGCAACTGGGGGACCGTGCTGCAACCCCACCCCCAGCCCTCTTCCAGACACGCGAACCTCGAAACGAAGCGACGGCGTGGGAGCGCGCACCAGGTGCATTCTCCCACGCCGTCGAAGGCTACCGTGTTGTCCGCTCGGCTTCAGTCGAGCCCGGCGAGGTAGCGCAGCTTGCGCACGGCGAGCTGGACGCGGAGCTCGTCCTGGACGATGGCGAGCTCGGTGAGGCGGAGCTGATCCTCGGCGAAGATGACGTCGAGCTGGGTGCCCGCGCCGAGGTTGTAGGCCTTGCGGGCCTCGTCGAGGCCCTCGCGGGCCAGGTCGATCTGAGCGTTCGAGACGGCCTGGCTGGAGATCTGCGAGCGGTACTCGGACCATGCGAGCTCGATGTCGGAGTCGATGTTGGCCTCGGCCTGCTCCTGTCGGAGCTGGGCGGCGAGGAGGCGTGAGCCTCGCTCGTCGAGCTCGGCCTCGCGCAGGCCGCCGTCCCAGACGAGCCACGTCACGCTCAGCCCGAGCGACCACTGGAAGCGGCCGGGCGTGAACGCGGTCTCACGAGGCAGGAAGCCCTGCGCGGTGAGGTCCATGTTGGGGAGGTACTTCCAGTAGATCTCCTCCTTGGCCTTGGACGCGAGGTCGACGCCCTTGCGCTGGGCGGCGATCGTGGAGCGCTCGGTGCGCGCCTTCGACTTGAGCGCATCCAGGTCCTCTGGGACCTCGGTGAGGCCCGGGGTGACGACGTCGAAGTCGGCGGGCTCCTGGAGGATCTGCGCGAGCGCCTGGCGGACCTGGATGAAGCCGAGCCTCGCCTGCTCGAGCTGCTGCTCGGACTGGGCGATGCGCAGCTTTGCGCGGGTGAGTTCGAAGGGGCGCGCGACGCCTGCGGCCTTGCGGCGCTCGGTCGCCTCGAGGTTGGTGCGGTCCGAGGCGACCTGCTCGTTGGCGATCGCGACGAACTGCTTGGCCAGGATGACGTTGTAGTACGTCTGGACGACGGCGAACTCGAGCTCCTCCTTGATCGCCTCGACCTGGAGCATGCTCAGCTCCTCGTTCATCCACGCCTGCTGGAGCAGCGGCCACGCCTGGGGGCTGATGCGCAGCGTCGCGGAGACCACGAAGTTGTAGTCGAGCTGAGGGCGGATGATGATCGGGTCGGACGGGGGGGCGCCGGGGATGTCGATGCCGAAGTCGGCCTCGATCTGCTGGTCGTAGAGCGTCCCGGCGAACCGCATCAGGAAGGTCGGCACGAGCGTGGAGAACGCCTTGCGGGTGACCGACTTCGCGGCCGCGACGTTGGTCATCGCGATCTGGATGTCGTAGTTCGACTCGCCCACGGCCTTGCGGGCCTCGTCGAGCGAGAGCTTGCGCGTGGCCACGATCCTGGCGGCCTCGAGGTCGACCTCGGTGCGCGTGACTGTGCCCGGCCCCGACGCGACCTTGACGTCCTCGGGCCTGCTGAACTCCTCCCCCGGAGGGACGAAGTCGACCTCGTCGGCCTCCACCTCGGGGGGGGCCTGGGCGAACGCTGGCGAGGGCGCCAGCGTGACGAGCCCTGCGAACCCGAGCATGGCGAGCAGCGCGATGGCGCCCGCGGCCGCGCCGTTGGTGGAGCCGTCTGCGCCTGCGAGGACGGCGTCCTCGCCAGGCTCGTCGTCGGGCTCGTCGCCGCCGCCGTCCGGGTCACCGCCCGAGCCGCCCGGCGTGGGCGGCTCGTCGGAGCCCGAGAGGCGCGCGAAGAACGCCATGAGCGACTCGCTCATGGCGTCGAGCGCGGAGTACATCACCGGCACGACGATGAGCGTGAGCACGGTCGCCACGAGCAGGCCGCTGGAGACGACCTTGGCCATCGGGCCCCACAGGTCGACCGACTGGCCGCCGTACACGACCGACTGCGTCACGAAGTCGATGCTCACGCCGATCACGAGCGGCACGAGGCCGAGCACCGTGGTCACCGCGGTGAGGAGCACCGGGCGGAAGCGCACGAGGCCGGCGATCGTGATCGCCTCCCTGCGTTCGAATCCGCGTTCTCTTAGCTTGTTCGTATAGTCGATCAGCACGATCGAGTTGTTCACGACCACGCCCGCCAGCGAGATGATCCCGATGCCGGTCATGATGATGCCGAACGGTTCGCCGAACAGGATGAGGGCCCAGAGCGCGCCGATGAGGCTGAGCAGCACGCTCGCCAGGATGATGAACGGCTGGACGATCGAGTTGAACTGGGTCACCAGGATCATCGCGATGATGAAGACCGCGGCGAGCAGCGCGTTCCCGAGGAACGCGCCGGCCTCGGCCTGGTCCTCGTTCTGTCCGGCGTAGCGGACGCTGTAACCCGACGGGATGTCGAGGTCGCTCACGCGCGCCTGGACCTGACGGAGCAGGTCCGCCGGGAGGTAGCCCGAGGCGGCGTTCGCCGAGACGCTCACGATGCGGTCCTGATCCTTGTGCCGGATCGAGCCCGTGCCGTTCTGGATCCTGACCTCGGCGACCTCCTTGAGGGGGACGCGGTCGCCGTCTCGGCCTGCGATGGTCAGCGCGCCGACGTCCTCGGCGGCCTGTCGCATGTCGGACGGGAGGCGCACGGTGATGTCGTACTCCTCGTCGCCCTCGCGGAAGACGGTCGCCTTCTGGCCGTTGATCGCCGTACGCACGGTCGAGGCGATCATGCGCGTGTCGAGCTTGAGCATCGCCGCGCGCTTGCGGTCGACGATCACGACGATCTCGGGTCGAGACAGCTCGACGTCGTCGTCGAGGTCGATGATGCCCGGGACCTTGGCGATGTCGTCCTTGATCATGCGCGCGACGCGGGCCATCTCGCGCATGTCCTCACCGACGATCTCGATGTTGACGGCCTTGCCCGCGGGCGGACCCGAGGACTGCTTCTCGATGACGACGTTCGCGCCGGGGACGGCCGCGTACACGTCGCGCAGGCGGTCCATGAACAGGAGCGGGTCGTAGCCCTGCTCGGCCGCGGCCTTCAGGTCGACCGAGATCGTGCCGTAGTGAGGCGCGTTGCCGCCGCCGGCGCCGCCGGGGCCGCCGCTCTTGGTGCCGACGTCCTCGATCCACGCCTCGATGTCGAGCGCGCCTTCCGCGAGGGGCTCGGTCACCCTGGCCTTCTCCTCGTCGGTCAGGCCGCCGATGAGGTCGACGGACCCGTCGAGCGGGTCGGCGACGAGCTTCATCGTCTCGTTCGTCTCGTCCAGGCGCGTGCCGTCGGCGACCTCGAACTTGATGGTGAAGAGCTCCGGAGCGGTCTCCGGGAAGAACTCCACGCCGTTGTTCTGCTGGGCGAAGACCACGAACGTGCCGATGAGCGCTCCCACGGCCAGGAGCATCACGATGAACCTGTGGTTGAGCGACCAGTCGAGCGTCTTGCCGTAGGCCCGGTAGACCGGGTTGTCGGGGACGTCGTACTCGGACGTGTTCAGCCCGCCGTCGCGCTTCACGCGCAGGAAGACCGACGCGACCGTCGGGTTGATGATCAGCGCGATGAAGAGGCTGGCGAGCAGCGTGATGATGACGGTCATGGGCAGGTAGCTCATGAACTCGCCGGTCACGCCGGGCCAGAACACCATCGGGAAGAACGCGCCGACCGTGGTCATCGTCGAGGCGATGATCGCCCAGCCGACCTCCTCTGTGCCGTCGAGCGCGGCCTCCTTGATCGATTTGCCCTCGCTCGCGTGTCTGTAGATGTTCTCGACCGTCACGATCGCGTTGTCCACGAGCATGCCCAGCGCCAGGATGAGGCTGAAGAGCACGACCATGTTCAGCGTGATGCCCATCACCGAGAGCACCACGAACGTGAGCAGCATCGACAGCGGGACGCTGATGGCGACCATGAGCGCGTTACGCGCGCCGCCCATGAAGAAGAACAGCACGCCGAGCACGAGCAGCATGCCCGAGATGATGTTGTTCTCCAGGTCGCGCACCGTCGAGCGGATGAAGATCGAGCTGTCGTTCAGGATCGCCACGTTGACCGCCGACTTCGTGCGGTCCTTCGTCTCGGCGATGATCGCCTTGGTCGCGTCCGAGATCTCGAGCAGGTTCTCACCCGCGCGCTTGATCACCGAGAGCGAGACCGACGGCTGCGTCACGAGCTTGCGCTCGCCGCCCGGGCCGGTCACCCAGGTCGACAGCCGGCTGTACGTCTCCGGCTCCTTGTACGTGTCCACGACCTCGGCCACGTCGCCCAGCAGGATCGCCTGACCCTCGGGGACCTTGACCACGAGGTCGCGCATGGTGTCCATGTCCTCGAACTCGCCCGGGATACGCAGCAGGTACTTCATGCTGCCGATCTCGAGCGAGCCGCCCGGCAGGTTGATGTTCTCAGCCTGGAGCGCGCCGATGACCTGGTTCACGCTGACCTTGTAGCGGCGCAGCTTGTCCGGATCGACGCGGATCTGGATCTCGCGCTCGACGCCTCCCGAGAGGTCCACGCGTAGCACGCCCGGGACCTTCTCGATGTCGTCCTTGATGTCCTCGGCGATCTGCTTCAGACGCGCGAGGTCCATGTCACCGGAGATGTTGGCGATCATGATCGGGAAGTCCGACGCGTTCACCTCGATGACCTGGGGGTCCTCGGCGTCCGGCGGCAGCTCGGGTTTGACCTTGTCGACCTTCTCTCGGACCTTGTCGAGCGCCTGGTCGATGTCGATGTCGGTCTCGAACTCGATGGTCACCAGAGACACGCTCTCCGCCGACGTCGAGGTCATCTTCTTGACCCCGCGCAGCGTCTTGAATTCCTTCTCGATCGGCTGGGTCACCAGCGTCTCGATGTCGGACGGGGACACCCCGAAGTAGGGCGTCGAGACGATCACGATCGGGATCGCGATGTCCGGCGCAGCCTCCTTGGGCAGCGTCAGGTAGCTCATGAGTCCGCCGACGATCATGCAGAACATGAGGACGAAGACGGCCGTGGCGTGGTTGATCGAGAACCCTGTCTCTTATACACATCTCCGAGCCCACGAGACAGGCAGAAATCTCGT
>CAJXPN010000192.1 GCA_913058025.1 uncultured Myxococcales bacterium
CGCCGAGCGGCAGCTCGCCGACCGGCAGGCGCCGCTGGTTCGGGCGCCATGCGTTCAGGCGCTCGAGCGTGTAGGGCACCCACACGCGCTCGGCCTCGTCGGGGTCGGCCGCCGAGCGGAACAGCGCGACGAGCGCGTCGAAGCGTTTGGACGACGGCTTCCCATCGTGGAGCAGGCTGCGCAGCTCTCCGAAGTCACTCATCCAGATCCCCGCTGTCATTCAAACGCTCCAACGCCCAGGGGTTGAGCGTGACGCCCTCGCGGACGTCGTCCGCGAGGATCCCTCGAAGGTCGAGGGATCTCGAGGCATAGAGCGACCCGAGGCTGCGAAGGTTCGGGGAGGTCGCGAGCGCCCTCCAGACCGCGTCCTCCCACTCGTGGTACCCCAACCAGAGCGAGTCCAACGACGCCGCGTGCGGTGACCCCGCGAGCGCGAGCATCGCGTCTCCATCACAACCGTTGCGCTTCGCGCTCACGTGCGTGAGGCCATCCATCACGGGCCCGGCGAGGAGCGCGCGCATGCCGTACGGCCCCGCGCCGACGTCGTTCACGTTCAAGAAGCGCAACGCGTCGAGGCGCCGCGAGCGCCCGAACACCTCGAGGCCCGCGTCCCCGAACGGGGTGCCCTCGAGCATGAGCTCACGGAGCCCCTCGGGCGCCACAGCGAGCAGCTCCTCGAGCCACGGCGCGCCGAAGAGGTTGCGGTCGAGATACAGCACGCTCAGGCGCATGGCGCCGAGACCCGCGAGCACCCACGCCGAGGCATCCGTGAGCCCGTTCCCGCCGAGGTTGAGCGTCTGGAGCGCCGGGAAGCGCGACGAGCCGTCACCCGAAAAGAGCGAGGCGAAGCCCTCGTCACCGATCAGGCAATCCTCCAGGTCGAGCCCGACGACGCCCTCGAGGTGTGGAGACGCCGCGAGCGCTCGCGCGCCCTCGGCGCCCATCGGGTTGCCGTAGATGGCGATGTTGGCGGCCCCGGCGAGCCGGTTCGTCTGCGCGAGCGCGAGCGTCGCGCGCGCGTCCAGGCCGCTAGCGGCGAGGTGGAGGTTGGCGATCTCGCCCGCGCGAGAGCGATCTCTGGGGAACTCCACTTCGACCGAATCGTCGCCCAACGTGAGCTCGTCGAGCACGCACTCGTCCATGTCGAGCTCGACGAGCGCGTTCATCCCCGGACCTCGCATGATCTCCATGACGCCCTGCGCGCCGAGCGGGTTCCCCTCCAGCTTCAGGCGAGAGAGGGCTGGCCAGGAAGCGCTGGCCATCGCGCGGGCACCTCGCGGGCCGACGCACCCATGCATCAGCTCCAGGCGCCGCATCGTCTCGGGCGCGCCTGAGCGAACCAACGCGAGCACGCCGTCGTCACCGACGCTCGAGTAGGACGTATCGAGTTTGCGGCACCCGCTCAGGGCCCCGGACTCCGCCAACGCCACGAGGCCGTCGTCTTCGACCTCGCAGCTGTAGAGGCTGAGTGACTCGAGCGGCCTGTTCGCGCCTCGGGCCAGCGCCGCCGCCGCCCCCTCGCCCAGCGGGTTGTACGACAGGTCCAGCACACGCAGCGCGGGCGCGGTCGCTCGCGCCAGCGCGCGAACGCCGTCACCCTCGATCCCACACGCCGAGAGCGACAGCTCCTGGAGCGTCTCGATCATGGGCGAGGACGCGAGCGCCTCGAGCCCCGCGTCCCCGACGGCGCTGAGGTTCAACGACAGCCGCCTGAGCATGAGCGACGACCCCGCGAGCGCCTCCACGCCGCCCTTCACCTCCCTGAGCTCCAGCGCCTCGAGCCCCTGCGCGTGGGGCGACCCAGCCAACCAGTCGAGGATCGTGCCGTGCGCATTCGATGCCTCGAACACGAAGTCTCTCACGCCCGCGAACGCCTGTGAGGTCACCAGCTCCTCGAGCCTCGCCCCTGACCACGGCTGGTACCCGAGCGTGAGCGCGCGCGCCAGCGGGAGCCACGACAGCTCACCTTGCTCGAGCGAGGACTCGCCCGCGAACGTCACCGCGCGCTCGGCGTCTGGCCACGCCTCGAGGTGCTCCAACGCGTAGGGCAACCACACCCGCTCGGCCTCGCCGCTGTCCGGCGCCTGGCGAAACAGCCCGAGCAGCTGCTCGAACGCCTCCTTCGAGGGCTCGGCGTCGTGCAGCAGGCTCCTGACCTCTCCGAAGTCCGCCACGTTACTCCTCCTCGCGGGCGCCTGGCGCGAGCTCACGCGCCCATATCCGCGCCGCCCACGGGGTCAACGGCGCGTCAGACACGCGCAGTCGACGCAACAGCGCGTACAACGCCTCGCCCTGGTCGACGTCGACCCACTCGAGCGAGGGCAGGTTCGGAGACGTCGCCAGCGCCGCCAACGCGACCTCGCTCCACGACCACTCGTCCACGTCGAGAGACCGCAACGCCTGGCATGAGCTCGAGCCGGCCAACGCCAACGTCACCTCGTCGCTCCACCCGTTGTCTTCGACGCTCAGCCTCTCGAGGCCCCCCATCACGCGCCCCGTCACCAGCGCCACGAGGCCCTGTTCGCCCGCCTCGACGTCGCTCAACTCGAGCGACCCCAGCCGAAGGTGAGGCGACCGCGCGAGCCGCTCCAGGCCGCCGTCGTGGAGCGGGTTCTCCGAGAGGACGAGGCCCTCGAGCGAGGCGAAGCCGGGGGCCTGCGCGATCGCCTCGGCCCACCCACCCCCGATGAGGTTCTCCTGCACCGACAGCTCCCTCAGCCCCATGAAACCTGCGCGAGACATCGCTCTCGCCGAGGCATCCGTGAGGCCGTTGCGCCCGAGGGAGAGCACCTCGAGCCCGGCGAGCGGACCCGACTGACCACCGGAGACGAGCGCCGCGAAGCCCTCGTCGCCCAGACCGCACGATACGAGACTCAGCGCGACGAGCCCGGACAGGTGCGGAGACGACCCGAGCGCGTCGGCGGCCTCCCGGGAGAGCGGGTTCTCGTCGAGCGTGAGCGACGCGACCCCACCGAGCCGGCGCGTGCGCGACAGCGCGGTCACCGCGTCGGCGCTCAGGCCGCACGCGCCGAGGTCGAGCTCGAGAGGCGCCCCGGGAGCCGAGCGGTCCTCGACGAACTCCGTCGGCCCTGCGCCGAGCGGCTCCTCGAACACGTTCCCGCTGAGGATGAGCCTGGTCAACGACCCCAGCCACTCGGCGCGCAGGAGCGCGATCACCCCTCGACCGTCCACGCGGTTCGACCACAGGTCGAGCGCGACCAACGCTGGCCACGCCCTCGCCGCGAACGCGCGGACGCCTCGGCGGCCGATCGCGTTGCCCTCTAGCTCGAGCTGGGTCAGGTTCGACACGTCGGTCAGCGACGACAGCGCCTCGAGGCCGGCGTCCCCGAGCCCCGTGCGCCCGAGGAAGAGCTCGCGGCACCCGTCGAGGCGACCCGAGCGCGTGAGCGCGACGACCCCGCCATCTCCCACTGGACACCTCGACAGCGAGAGCGACTCGAGAGGAGGCTGGTCTCTCGCGCCCGCGAGCGCCTCGGCGGCGCGCGCGGTGAGATCGTTGTCGGACAGGTCCAACCGAACGAGCCGGGGCGCGTACGCCCTGGCCAGGTCCTCGACCCCTGCGTCCGTGAGCTCGCAGTCGCTCAGCTGGAGCGTGTGCAGGGTCGACGGCGTCGGGGACCTGGCCAGGGCGCGCAACGACGCGTCACCGACCTCGCACGCCTCGAGCTGGAGAACCTCGAGCGGCAACCCTCGCCTCATGAATGCCTCGATCCCCTCCTCACCCTGGACGCCGAACACCCTGAGCTCGCGTAGCTGACCTAGATGCGGCGAGGCCGCCATCACCCCGAAGAGATCATCGGAGAACGGCGGGTAGCTCATGCGCAACGCCCTCACGTTCACGAGCCGCTCGGACGCGAGCAGCTCCATCGTGGCCGCGGCGGTCCAGCCGAACAACGAGACGTCCAACGTCCGCGCCAGCGCGACCCACGTCACGTCGTCGACTCCCGAGTCGTCGCGGTTCAGCTCGATCGCTCTGACCTCGTCGGGCCACGACTTCACCCGATCCAACGCGTAGGGCAACCACACCCGCTCGGCCTCGCCGCGATCCTCCGCATGCAGAAGCAGCTCGAGCAACCTGTCGAACGCCTCCTGCGAGGGCTCGGCGTCGTGGAGCAGGCTCCTGACCTCTCCAAAGTCACTCATCCAGAGTCTCCCTGTCGCGTGGGTCGGTGTCGGTGGGTCCAGGGGTTCAAGCGCGCGCCTTCGGCGCGTAGGATCGACAACACGTCGAGGAGCGTGTCGATGCCACCTCTGAACGAGAAGCTCGACAGCGCCGACAGGTGCGTCGAGGTCGCGAGCTCGCGCCACGTGACCTCGTCGAACCTGGCGTAGCTCATCCTCAACGTGCGAAGCGACGCAGCCTGCGGGTTCGCAGCCAGCGCCTTGAACACATCGTCTGCGCCGACAGCCGACGTGTTGAACGTACGCAGGCCCTCGAGCACCGGGGACCCGAAGAGCGCGCGCAGCCCCCTCGACTCGATCATCGTCCCCGACACGTCCAGGAGCACCAGCGCGCTCAGGTTCGGAGAGTTCGCCAGCGCCTCGGCGCCCTCGTCGTCGACGAGGCAACCCGTGAGCCAGAGGTCCTCGATCGTCTGGCTCGCGGGGTTCTGGGCGAGCGCCTCGACCCACGGAGAACCGAAGAGGTTGTCGCACGCGGTGAGTTGGCGCAGCCCCGAGAGGCCCGACTCCTCGAGCACCCTCGACGAGGCGTCCGTGAGCTCGTTTCCGCCGATGTCGAGCACCGCGAGCGCCCGGAAGCGTTCGCCCGCGCCCGGCGCGAACAGCGCCTCGAACCCATCGTCCATGAGGGCGCAGTCCTCCAGGTCGAGCTCGATCAGCGACCCGAGCCGCTCGCTCGCGCCGAGCGCGCGCGCGGCCGAGGGGTCGAGCATGTCGTCGCGCAGGCTCAGAGAAGTCACCGTCTCCAGCGCGCGCGTGCGGACCAGCTCCTCGATGAGCCGCGGCCCCGCCTCGCAGGACGAGAGGTCGACCTGGCGGAGCGAGGCGGGCTGGCTTCGATCCTCGGGCACCTCGAACGCGTCGTCCTCGCAGTCGTTCTCGCTCATATCCAGGGACGACAACGCGGGCATGTTCGGCGAGCGGAGCAACGCGAGGGCACCGCGCGCGCCGATGGCGTTCGCCTCGAGGTAGAGGTCTCGAAGCTCGGGGACCTCGGCCTCGGCGAGCGCGAGCGCGCCGACGTCGGTGACGGCGTCGCGCCGCATCTCGAGCGTGCGCACCTCACGCAACGCGCCGGACTCCACGAGCGCCAGGAGCGCGCCGTCTCCCACTCCGCACGCGCTCAGGCCGAGGTGGTTCACCCCGTCGAGCCGACCCGAGCGCGCGAGCGCGACGACCCCCTCGTCGCCGATCGGGTTGCCCTGGAGATCGAGCTTGCGAAGCGGCGCGCCAGGTTGGCGCGCGAGCTCGACGAGACACGACGAGGCCAGGCGGTTGTCCGACAGCGTCAGGCTCGTGATCGACCGAGAGGTCGGCGAGCGCGCGAGATCACGCGCGGCGTCGTCGCCGATCCCACAGGCCGAGAGGTCGAGCGCGTGAAGGATCGGGGACGCGCACCGGATGAAGGCACGCAGCCCGTGGTCGCCCACGTCGCACCAGCGCAAGGACAGCGAGCCGAGCCGCATCTCGCCCAGCGCCTCCATCGCCTGCGCGACGCCCTCCCCTCGCAGCGACTGGAGCGACAGCGACTCGAGCGCGCCCAGGTGCTCCGAACCCACGATCCATCCGAGCAGACCCTCGGGCGCGCGCGCTGCGGCGTACGAAAGCGAGCGCAGGTTCCGCGCGATCGAGGACGTGACCAGCTCGTGGAGGAACGCATCCGAGTAGGTCGTGGTGGAGAGGTCGAGGTGGCAAGCGAGCGCCACCCACGCCGGCGGGCGCTCACCAGGCGACAGCGCTCTGACCGGTAGGCGCCGCTGGATCGGGAGCCATGAGCTCACGCGCTCCAGCGCATAGGGCAACCACACGCGCTCGGCCTCGTCGGGGTCCTCGGCCGCGCTGAACATCGCGATCAGTTCGTCGAAGGTCGACGACGACGTCTCGCGGTGCAACAGGCTGCGCAGCTCTCCGAAGTCACCCATCACCATCTCCTCATCTGTTCGATTTGGTCGCGACCCAGGGGTTGAACTCGACGCCCGCGCGGACGTCGTCCGCGAGGATCCGCGCGAGGTCGACGGAGGCCGAGGCGTCGAACGACGCCAGGCGGCGGAGGTTCGGGGAGGTCGCGAGCGCTCTCCAGACCTCGTCCTCCCACTCGTGATGCCCCACCCAGAGCGACCACAACGACGCCACGTGCGGCGACCCCGCGAGCGCGAGCATGGCGTCTCCATCGCAGCCGTTGCCCCTGGCGTTCACGCGCACGAGCCCCTCCATCACGTCACCCGAGAGCAGCATGCGCATACCGTACGGCCCCGCGTCGACGTTGCACACGTCGAGCGTGGACAAATCGGCGAGGCGCCGCGTCCTCCCCAACACCTCCAGGCCCGCGTCTCCGACCGGCGTGTTCGCCAGCGTGAGCTCGTAGAGTTCCTCACACGAGGGCGTCGAGAGCAGCGCCTCGAGCCACGGCGCGCCGAAGAGGTCGTGGTCGAGGTGAAGCGCTCGCAGGCGCATGACTCCTGGGTTCGCGAGCGCCATCGCCGACGCATCCGTGAGCCCGTTCCTGCGCAGGTCGAGCGTCTGGAGCGACGGAAACCGCGGCGAACCATCACCCGAGAAGAGCGCGGCGAAGCCCTCGTCACCGATCCCGCACGCATCCAGGCCGAGCGCGGTGAGGCCCTCGAGGTGTGGAGACTCCGCGAGCGCTCGCGCGCCCTCGGCGCCCACCGGGTTGCGGTCGAGCGTGAGCCTCGTGACCCCAGCGAGCCGGTTCGTGTGCGCGAGCGCGCGCATCGCGCGTGGGCCCAGGCCACCCTCGACCAGGTGGAGCTCGGTGAGCGAACCCTCGCTGGATCGATCCTCCGGAAACTCCACCTCGACCGGCTCGTCGTCGACCGTGAGCTCGTCGAGGCGGCAATCGCTCATTCCGAGGCCGACCAGCGCGCCCATCCCAGGACCTCGCATGAGCGCCACGACGCCCTCCGACCCGAGCGGGTTCCCCTCGAGCTTCAGGTGTGTGAGCGCAGGCCAGGACGCATCGGCCATAGCGCGGGCGCCGCCCGGGCCGATGTCCCCGTACGCGAGCTCCAGGCGCCGCATCGTCTCGGCCGCGCCCGAGCGCGCCAGCGCGGCCACGCCATCGTCACCGATGCTCGAGTGCGCCACCTCGAGCGCGCTGCATCCGTCCAGGCAGCCGGACTCCGCCAGCGCCACGAGCCCAGCGGCCGCGACATCGCAGCCGTTGAGCTCGAGCGACTCGAACGGGCGGTTCGCCCCACGAGCCAGCGCCGCCGCCGCCCCCTCGCCCAGCGGGTTGTACGACAGGTCCAGCAC
>CAJXPN010000193.1 GCA_913058025.1 uncultured Myxococcales bacterium
ACGAGATTTCTGCCTGTCTCGTGGGCTCGGAGATGTGTATAAGAGACAGCGGGAGGCATGACGCGGGACGAGGGGCGACACGGCCTCGTCTACCTCGGGAGGCGGAGGCTCCGGTGGGGGCTCGGAGGAGCGGCACGCGCAGGAGCTGATGACGAGCAGGAACAGGACGCATCTCATGCAGGCTCCTCGCGAGGTGTTCGTGGCACCGACGCGGGTTGGACAACTCGACGGCCCGTGGGTTCCGTGAGGTGGGCGTTCACTCCGACATCCGACCTGGTATACGCTGGCCCGCGAGGCGTCGCGCTCACGAGGTCGACCCGCAGATCTGCACGGCGGCCTCCGGGATCGATCACGCCTCGCTCGCGGGAGGCTCCCTGGAGGTCGAGAGCAGCTCGTAGGCTGCGAGCTGGAACGCGCCCGTCAAGACGCCACGCAGGACGACCAGCGCGACGAGCCACGCGACCATCAGCTCGCCGCTCGGTTCGCTCCCTTCCGCGAACGAGACCGTCGAGAAGAACGCCGCGATGAACAGCGCGTACAGGATCAGCTGGAGGCCAAAGCCTGCGTTCGTCAATCGGTTCGTCGACGCGTCAGTCATGGCGTACGTGGCCCTCTCGGCCTTCCCCGCGCTCAGACCCTCACGCGCGTACAGGACCGTGAGTGGCGCGTACCTGGACTCGATGTAGAACAGCGCGATGAAGAACGTCGCCACAGAGCCCGCACCCACCGCCCCGGCGCACACGGACACGATGAAGACCCGCGCGTAGAGCGCCAGGCTCCTGGGCTCCTGGGACGCCATCACCGCGCTCCACCCGGACGCGAGCCACGGCGCGGCGAACGGCAGCGCCATGATCCCGGCCAGAAACGGCATCGACATCGTGATCCTGGTCTCCTCGTCCGGGATCGCCTGGAGGAGGTCGACGGCCAGGAACATCAGCGCGAGGAGCGCACCCGCGGACCCCGCGCCCAACGCCAAGCCGGACACGTTCGAGGCCAACGCCCGGCCAGTCGCCCTCACGTACTCGAGCACCTTCGGGACCTGCTCGTCCATTGGATCTCCTCCCTACTTTCATGTCGTGCGCGGCGAGTCGTCCTGGCCCTCCCAAGAACGCGCGCGCCGTCCATCCTACACGATCGGACACTCCGGCCTCCACCAACGAGTATTGGGCTGCGCCGCGCTGCGTGTATGATCGAGGCCGAAGCGAACACGCCTGGATGTGCCTCGTCGTGTCTCAACCAAAGGTCAGGTGTCCCATGCCCCGTCGCCCTCTGTCGAAGCTCACTACGCTGCTCCTGCTGCTGTCGCTTTGCGTCGGCGCGCTGTCCTCGTGCGGCGGCTCGTTGGTCCGGACCTACGAGGACCCGAACGGAGAGACCGCGCGCGGGTTCACGGCTTACCTGGAGTCGGGACGCCGCGAGACGTTGGGTGTGCGCGAGTCGGGTGACGCGTTCACCCTCGAGCTCACGGTGGTCCGGGATGGCGCCGTGGACTTCACCATCCCGGTCGGCAGGACGATGGTCTTCCGCGTGGACGGCGCGTCCGTCGAGGTCCCGACGAGCGAGGCCTCGCCTCCCGTCACGAGCTCGGGTGGCGAGGTCTCCACCCAGTGGACGCTGCGCGCGGCGACGCAGCCCTACACGATCCGCGCGCTCGCCGCGGGGCCGATCGAGTCGATCCGGGTCGTGGTCGATGGGGAGGCGATCACGCTGACTCCAGACGCGACGCAGCGACCTCGGATCAAGGCGAGCCTCGCGGAGCTCGACTCCACGCAGTGAGCAGGCGGCGCCAAGAGCGAGAGAGGCGATGAAACGGAGCGGACGCTACACGTCCATGGCCAGGCGCAGCCCGTAGGACGTGTACCTGAACGACTCGGGCGACGAGATGTGGCACTGGAGCGGGATGCCCGAGCGCTGCGACTGGAACGACGCGCCGCAGATCACGCGCACGTCGGGCTGGCCCACGGGCGTCGTAGAGGTCCAGTTGCAGATGTTGCCCGCGACGTCGAACACACCGTAGGGCGACATGTCCTCGGGGTACGTGCCCACGACCGTTGGCATGTGGCGGCCTTGGTAGGACTCGCGCATGTTGCAGAAGGAGGGCTCGAACTGGTTGCCCCACGGGTAGACGCGCCCGTCGACGCCTCGCGCCGCCTTCTCCCACTCCAACGCCGTGGGCAACCTCCAGGGCGCGCCGTCACGCATCGCGCGCCAGCGCGCGTACGCCAGCGCGTCCCGGTACGAGATCATGCAGATCGGCCAGGTCGGGTCCCACGCGTCCCCGTCGTTGTCCTCCATCGGGACGACGAACCGACCCCCGACGATGGGGAAGTATGGCTTGGCGTCCTCGGACACCCTCGGCGCGTGCTGGTTGGCGTGGTTCTCGTCCCCGTGCGCGAGCAGGTCGTTGAGGAACTCGACGTACTCGCCGCACGTGACCGAGTGGCGCATGATCGCGAACCTGGACAGGTGCACCATGCCTCTGGTGGGCGCCAGCGGCTCGAACTCGCCGCTCAGGAACACCCCGCCCTCGATGATGACGGCGTCCAGGGGCACCGAGTCGTTGGGGAGCAGGTCGAGCTCGACGGTCTCGTGCGCGAGGCGCTCGAGCAGCAGCGGCACGCGCAGGGTGCGCACCCCGGGGCTGCTCACCAGGATCAGGTACGAGCCGTGGTCGAGCGTGCGGTCGAAGGAGCCCGAGTGCTCACGGGACATCAGCACGCGGTCGAGCTTGCCCAGGCCCGGGACGTAGCGGAACAGCTCGATGAACGCCGGCCGCGAGAGCTGGATGCGCAGGTGGGCAGAGCCCTCGAGCAGCAGGTCCAGGTCGCCGTCGTTGAACTGACGCACGAGCCCCTCGAAGTAGAGCGCGCCGGCGGCGTCGCGCGCGCGCTCGGCGTCGACGAACCGCTCCCAGTAGAGCTCCGCGAGCGCGCGCCGCGCCGGCGCGTAGTCGTGCACGTGACCGAGCGCCTGGCTGAACAGGCGCGTCATCTGACCGAACATGCGCTCGAGCTCCAGGCGAGTCCTCTCGACGTTCTGCTGCGAGCGCCAGAACGCCTCCTTCTCCTCGAGGCTCGCCCAGGACTCGAGCTGCTGGCTCATCGACGCGACCTCGAGCGTGGCCTTGGCGAGCTCGCGCTTGGTCTGCGTCCACTCCTGCTCGACGTCCTGAGCCTGCTCCACGAGCTGCTGGGCCTGGGTCCGGCGGCGCTCGGAGTCCTTGAGGCCCTCGAGGTAGTCCTCGATCGCGTCGGCCATCTCGATCGCCGACGCGAAGCGGTCCTCGCGATCCCCGGCGAGCGCCTTGATGGTGATCTCCTCGAGCTCGAGCGGGATGTGGCGTGATGGGGAGCGCTCGCGCGGCGAGACGTACTCGTTGGCCGCCGACTTGAAGAGCAGCGCGAGCACGCTCGGCGCCTCGTAGAGGCTCTCCCCCGTGAGGATCTCGTAGAGGATGACGCCCATGGCGTAGACGTCGGTGCGCTCGTCGATCAGGTGATTGTCCCCGCGAGCCTGCTCCGGCGACATGTACGCGGGCGTCCCCACGAGCGCGCGCGAGGTCTCCTTGAGCAGCGTGTGGTGGGCGTGGATCATCTCGTTGGATTCGTCGATCTTGGCCACGCCCCAGTCGATGACGAAGACCTCACCGAAGGAACCCACGAGGATGTTCTCGGGCTTGATGTCCCGGTGAACCACGCCCTTGGTGTGCGCGTAGCCCAGTGCCTGGAGCGCAGCCCTGACGATCCCCATGAACTTGATGAGCGTGAAGTCCGACGAGCCGCCCTCGCGGCTCCACTCCCTCAGGATGAGGTCGAGCCCGCGCTCCCGCACCACGCGCATCGTGTAGTACGTGCCCAGCTCGTCGACCTCGCCCATGTCGTACACGGAGACGATGCCGGGGTGCTCGAGGATCCCCGTGACCTTCGCCTCGATCTCGAGGCGCTCGCGCATCTCGAGGTCTTCGTAGCGGTCGGGCCGCAGGACCTTGAGCGCCACGTCGCGCAACATGTTGGTGTCTCGGGCGAGCCAGACCTCGCCCATGCCACCCACGCCGAGCTTCTCCTTGAAGGAGTAGCGCGACGAGAGACCGGGCGTGTCGACCGGCGTGACGACCGTCCGGATCGTGCGCGGCTGGCGCGCGAAGGCGTTCTGCTGGGTCGATGACGCGGGCTCGGGCTCGGTGCCCACGCGCGCGCCGACCTCGGGCATGGGGTACCTCGCCGACGAGGTGCTCTGGATCGAGTCGAGCATCAGCGTCGAGGCGGCGTCCAGCTCGTCGTGGAGGACCTCGGGCGCGGCGCCTTCGATGTGCGCGATCAGCTCTCCGAGCTGGGCCGGCGTCAGCAGCCCCATCGACACAAGGGCGTCGCCAAGCGACCCCTTGTCCGAGACGCGAGACGCCGTGACGACCTGCCGCAGGTCGACGAGCCCTCTCGAGACTGCGAGCTGCCCCACCAGGAAGTCGATCCCAAACTCAGCCATGCGTCGATCCTCAACTCGTTCACTCGCGATCGTGCCCGGCAGGATTGTAGCCGGATTCGGTGACGGGACATAGGCCCGTGCCCGACGATACGTCAACGCCGACCTCCACGTATTTGCCCGCAGTACGACGTTCCTCTATCTTCGCCTCGAACTGCTCAAGAGGTGTCCGCCATGAGAAACGAATCTACGACTCTGCTCCCTATATTCACTCGAATCTCACTGCTCGCGTGCCTCGGGTCGGTCCTGGCGTGCGGTGGCGGGGACTCCAATATCGACGCCGCTGGCTCGGAGATCGGCGCGCCCGACGCGCCAGACTCCAACAGCGCGCGCGAGGACGCGGGTGGGGACACCGGGGACGACGTGACCAAGAACCCGGACGCCAATGGAGGCTTGGAGAACAACAACACGGGCGCGCCCTTCAGGTCGTCGTCGTCACCCGGCTTCGTGTCGTGTGAGTCGGCCGAGTGCGACTCGCTCTCTCAGATCGACATGAACGGCTCGTCCGACTTCGCCCTCAAGGGCATCCTGGGCCTCGAGGGCGGCGTGGGCTCCGGCGTCTACGAATACATCGGCATGAGCGAGCTCTTCGTGTACTTCCAGCCCGACGAGCCCGGGGAGTCCGGCTACTACGCCGGCGCCAGGGTCGTCTACGTCTCGCCCACGGGCGAGGGCTCGGGCCAGACCCCCGACGAGGCCGCCTCGCTGGAGTCCCTCAAGGACGAGACCGATGACATCATCATCTCGTTCCTACCGGGGAACTACACGCTCGACGAAGACCTCACGTTCGCCTCGTCGAAGGTCACGCTCGTGGGCGGCTCGCCCTCTCAGGTCAAGCTGGACACCTCCGGCAACTCCATCGTGTTCGCGGGCCAGGACGACGTGATCGTCTCCGGGCTGTCCATCGGGAGCACCGCCGCGGCGACCCGCTTGCTCGACCTCCAGGGCGTCGGCAGAGGCGTCCTGATCAACTCCTTGCTCCTGGGCAGCGACCTGGTCGACGCCGGGGTCGTGGTCTCGGGTGATTCCGAGTTCATGGCCAACCACGTCTACATCGAGGGTATGGACCAGGGGATGTCCATCGAAGCGGGCGTCCTCGCCTCGATCTACGCGTCCTACATCTCGGTCGACGGGTCCCGCGGGATCGTCGTCGGAGACGACGCGTCGGAGCTCGACGGGTTCCGCACGGCGGCCTCCTTCACGCGCTCCGTCATGCGCACCCAGCTGGGCGCCCCGATCGGCCGCGCCATCGGCAAGGTCGGCGTCGAGACCAACCAGTCGCTCGTCCACATCGACAGGTCGTCGATCGTCGGGCTCGAGCGCGCGCCTCTGCGCCGCTCCGTGGGCGTCCTCGCCAGCGGGTCGTACGTCCGCACGGACCTGAGCACGATCTCGCTCGTGCAGGGGCCCGGCATCAAGCTCGAGAACTCGCGCCTGTGGGGAGAGGAGCTCACGCTGAGCCAGAACGAGCTCGGCGTGCTCTCGGGCCGCCCCGAGACCTCCGACGGCCCCGCGTTCAGCGACGACGTGTTCGAGGGGAACTCCGACAACGTCTTCTACGGTCGCTCCGTGTTCCCATCCGAGCTCCGCTACTCGCCCTCACAGAACCTCCCCCCCGCCGGCTGGACGCCCGACGCCTCGGACACCCCGGAGCAGCTCGCCACGTGGACCGCGTTGTCCATCACGGCAGCCCCCGGGATCGTGGACCTGCTCGATCCCGCGGACTCCTGGTTCCCTGGAGACATGAACTTCCCAGGTGACATGAACTTCCCAGGTGACATGAACTTCCCCGGCGACATGAACTTCCCCAAGGAGACCCGAAACCTCGACGGGTGGTCCTCCGTCGTGCTCGTCTCTTCCGCGCTGCTCGACAACACCAACGCGGGCGTCGCGGCCTCCCAGGTGAACGTGCGCATCGACGACACCAAGATCGCGGGCACAGGGACGTTCGAGCAGCCCAACCCGCGCGTGACGCTCGACCCGGCAGACCTCGCGCGCTGCATCAAGCGCCACGGCGTCATCATGAGCCGCCCCGCGCAGGTCCTGGTCACGGACTCGCGCTTCGACGACAACTGCGGCATGGCGATGTCCCTCTTCGAGGGCACCTCCCCCAAGGGCGCGCCCAGGTGGGTCATCGGCTCGAGCATGCGCCGAAACGCGCTCGGTGGTCTCCTCCTCCACTCCCGCGAGGACGGCAACGGGGCCAAGACCTCGTTCAGCCGCGTCCTCGACTCGAACTTCATCTCGAACGGCGCCTTCGGGATCGCCTTCTACAACTCCAACGGTGAGGTCCGCGGGACCAACCTCCTGCTGACCGAGAAGGAGCGCCTGAGCACCAGCGACGCCAAGGAGTACGCCTGCGGCCTGGCCGCCGAGGGCTCCGACGAGCTCGTCATCGAGGACTCCGTGCTGCTTGGCAACGTGGCCTGGAGCATGGTCCTGAAGAAGTCGAACGTCACGCTCCGTGGTCGGAACGAGTGGCCCGGCGCTCAGGGCCAGCTCGACGCGACGGACCTCGTCTCAGACGACGAAACCACCGTGGACGGCGCCGACACGGCTGGCCTCCGGCTCGAGCTCGCCGACGACAGCGTGAACGACCTCCCCAGCAACGGCATCGGCTCGGACGGCACGGGCGTCTTCGACGACTCCATCTTCGAGTGAGCCCGTCTACAGCGACATCTCAACACGAACAAGCCAGGCGCATGCCGTACGCAGAGTAGCGGAACGACTCGGGCGCGGAGATGCGGTCGTAGAGTTTGACTCCCGTCGCCGACCCTGAATACGAGGCGCCACACAGCGCCCTCGTTCTGTCCGCCTCGGAGTCGAACGTGCTCGTCCAATTGAGCACGTTCCCCACCACATCGAACACCCCGTAGGGCGACATGTCCTCGGGGTGGGTCCCCACAGGCCTTGGCATAGACCTGCCCTGGTAGGACTCGCGCATGTTGCAGAAGGAGGGCTCGAACTGGTTGCCCCACGGGT
>CAJXPN010000194.1 GCA_913058025.1 uncultured Myxococcales bacterium
ACGTCGGCCTGGGCTGGCTCCCGATGATGGCGGACCGCGAAGCCGTCAAAGCCGCCGCGGAGAGCGCCGGCGCGAAGACGCGGCGGGCGAAGTTCCCGGCGCCGATCAGCGCGACGCGGGGCGCGCCCGAGCGCACGGAGAGTGCCCTCGCGCGTCCTCGCAGCGAGGGGTCGATTGAGACGGTGCGCCCCGAGCCAGCGCCGGCGCCCTCCACCTCCGGGTACGTGAACACGGTGGTCCCGACGAGGCGCTCGCCCGCAGCGAGGCGGGCGTAGAGGGCGGGCGCCTCGGAGAACGGTACGCGCTGGGCGATGAGCGGCTCGGGGTCGAGCGCGCCGTGGGCCATTAGGTCGAGCGCGGCGGCGAAGTTGCGCCCGGCGGTCCATCGGGCGTGCGCGGCGGGGTAGTCGACGCCGCGGTCCTCGTAGGACGGGTCGTAGCGGCCGGGCCCATAGGACCGGGCGACGACGAGGGTGAGCTCGCGGGCGTAGGCGAGCCTGCGGGGGGCGTCCAGGGAGGCGTCGCCCACGAGGACGACGACGCCGCGGTCGCGGCACATGGACGCGGCGGTGGTGACGGGCGCGGCGTCGCCGGCGGCGCAGACGAGGACGGCGTCGAGGCCGCCGAGGTCGCGCGCGAGGTCGGCGGCGGCCTCGGGCGCGCACGCCGAGCGCGCGCCCAGTGAGAGGGCCCGCGCGCGCGCCGACGCGTCGGTGTCCACGGCGACGACGGCGCAGCCGGAGGCGCGCAGCGCCTGGATGGCGAGCGAGCCGATGACGCCCGCGCCGACGACGCCGACGCGCGCGCCCAGGCCGACCTGCGCGAGCCGGGCGGCGTGGATCGCGATCGCCGCGAGCGGCGTGAGCGCGGCGTGGTCGTCCGAGACGGCGTCGGGGACGCGCGCGCACAGGTGCGCAGGGACGAGCGAGAGCTCGGCGTGGGGGGCGTTGCACGCGACGCGATCGCCCACGCGGAAGCGAGGCGCGTCCCCGAGCGGCGGCCCGACGGCGACTACGACCCCGGCGGCGCAGTACCCGAGCGGGATGGGCTGGGTGAGCTTGTCGGCGACGGCCTCGGCGGCGGGCGCGAGGCCCTCACGCCTGACCTTGGTGACGAGCTCGCGGGCGCGCTCGGGTTGGGCGAGCAGCTTCCCGATGGGGCCGGCGCCGCCGAAGCGCGCGAGCATACCCTCGGTGCCCACGCTCACGGCGGAGCGGCGCGCGCGCACGAGGACCTGCCCGGGTCCGGGGGTCGGCGCGGGCGCCTCGGCGAGCGAGACGCGGCCCGTGGCGAGCGATGAGAGGAGGATCTTCACGGCGTTCGAGGCTCCCGATCGGGGGGACGCGGAGGTGTCGATCGGGAGGTTAGAGGTTGGGCGTGGCGCTGTGAAGGAGCGCGCGCCCGGTCAACGCTCCGCGTGCGTGAAGACGGCCACGACGGGGAAGTGATCGGAGCGCCCCGCGCGCACGACGTAGGAGTTCAGCGGCGTGAGCGCGTCGGCGTCGTAGGTGATGTGGTCGAGCTGTGCGGAGACGGGCCCCACGGAGGTCTGCCAGCGCCAGGTGTTGGCGCCGGGGTGGAACTCGGGCAGGACGCTCGAGAGGCCGCGTTGGTCGAGGAACGAGACGGCGCGGCCGGTGTCGGACTCGTTGAAGTCGCCGGCGACGATGGCGGGGAGGTCCGGGTCGAGGTGGGCCGAGTGGGAGGTGATCTCGGTGAGCCGGACCTCGGGCGTGGAGAAGTAGCCGGCGACGAAGGAGCCGGAGTCGGAGACGGGGGGACGGAGGTGGACGTTGAGGGTCTGCACGACACCGATCGGGGTGCGCACGAGGACGCGCCAGGAGGGGAACCAGCCAGGCTTCGGGGCGCGCGCGTACTCCTGCGGGTCGATGGGGTGCTTGGAGAGGATGGCCAGCCCGCCCGCGCCGCAGCAGTGCTTGAAGGCCATGTGGGGGTAGACGTCGGAGAGGGTCTCTCGGAGCGCGGACTCCCAGGCGGGCGTGGTCTCCTGGAGGAGGACGACGTCGGGGTCCTCGTCTCGGATGAGCAGGTGCGCGCTCGGGTCTCCGGCCATGCCGAAGTTGACGTTGTAGGTCATCACCTTGAGCTGGGCTGCCTGGACCTCGCCCTCGGGGGCGGCGGTCCGCGGCGCGCTCGAGCACGCGGCGAGGCAGGCGAGTGAGGCGAGTGAGGCGATGAGTGTTCTGGTCATGGTGGGCGGTGCTCCCTTTGCGGTTGAGTGGGCGCGCGGGCGCACGGGCGCGTGGAGGGGCGCGTGGTGTGATGAACGGGCGCGGCGCCCGAGGGGATCTAAGAACGCGTGTCCACAGTGGTTTTCGATCGCGAGAGGATCACCCGAGGGGTTGGACCGCCCGCTGGGCGGCCCGCGCGGGTGTTGAGTCGCGTTTCAGGGGCTATTTTATGCGTATGACGACCACGTAACAGGGGTGGTCCGTATTTATGATCGTAATGTAGAGAGTGAAGCCGTTGAGTTCGGGGTGGAGGATCGTACAATTCAAGGTGTCGGGACGGTGATGCAGTGACCGTTCGGAGCGGCTCATGAAGAGGCCGATGAAGAGACAGGAAGTGTCTGGAGACCGTCGCCAACAGAGACAGATTCAGATTCGCAGATAAGGAGAACGAGATATGGCTACCGAACCGAACGTGACGCACTTCCCCGTGGGCTACATGAACCGAGGGCTGGAGGGGAGGCCTCTGGCGACGAAGATGGCGCGCGTGCTGGCGGAGGTGACGAGGGTCCCCAAGAAGGGCCGCAACGACTTCCACGGCTACGACTACGTGATGGAGGCGGACCTGGTGGACCACATCAGGGACAAGCTCGCCGAGCAGGGAGTGGCGATCTTCCCGAGCGTGCGCAAGCACAACGTCGAGGCGATGGAGGACGCGCGAAAGCGGTCCGTCTACCTGACGACGGTGGAGCTGGACGTGACGCTAATCGACGGCGAGTCGGGCGACATGATGACGACGACGTGGATCGGCCAGGGCCTCGATAACGGCGACAAGGGCTATTACAAGGCGTACACGGGGGCGATCAAATACTTCCTCCTCAAGACGTTCCTCATCTCGACGGGCGACGACCCCGAGCTCGACGACGCGCCGAGGCCGGTGGCGAGCAAGTCAAAGAAGCGGGCCCCGGCGGCCAAGAAGACCGCGGACACACCCAGTGACGAGAAGGCGAAGTGGAGCGATCGCAGCGAGGAGTTCGCGGCGCTGCTCGAGGAGGCCGTGGACGCGCCGACGCGCGAGGAGTTCGTGGGGCTGTACGTGGCGCGGATGGGCGCAAAAGACCTCGAGGGGATCGACGCGACCAAGCTCTCGGCGATGTGCCGTAAGCTCCGCGGGATGAACCGAGACGCCCGCAAGAAATACGTCGAGGGCGTGATCGAGGAGAACGCATCGAGCTGAGCACGTGACTTGGCGTGGGTAGGATAGGGCGGCCCCAGTGGGGCCGCCCTGTTGCGTTTGGGGCTGGCGCTCGCGGAATGTTTGCATAAAGATAAATGGCTATAGGGGGGAGTCCGCGCACCGGTCGACCTGCCAAACACGACGCCTCGAGAGGGGAAAAGGTCGCGTTGGCAGGTTGCTCGATGCGCCCGTAACGCTGAGCTCGCGCGCACTTCCATGTGCGCGGGTGTGCACTCATGGGAGCAAACAATGTCCAAGAAGAAGAAGCCCTACCACCACGGTAACCTCCGGCGCGCACTGATCGACACGGCCACGGAGTTGATCAGGGAGCGCGGGATGCCCGAGTTCACGCTCCGTGAGCTCGCGCGCCGCCTCGACGTCACCCACGCGGCGACGTACCACCACTTCAAAGACAAGAACGCGCTGCTTGCGGCGGTCGCGATGGACGGCCACGAGGCGCTGCTCGGGCGGCTCGAGGAGTCCGTCGAGGGCGCCAGCGGGAGCGGCCAGGCCATCCGGAGCGTGGGGGAGACCTACATCTCCTTCGCCGGAGAGAACGCGGCGCACTTCGGCGTGATGTTCGCCTACACGCTCCCCAACGAGGAGGGCCCCACGGCGCGCATCCGCGGGATCTTCGAGAGGCTCCTCCGTGAGGTCGAGCGCGACGGCCTCGTCTCGGGCTCACCCAAGGTGCTCGCCGCGAGCGCCTGGGCGAGCTACCACGGCGTGGCGTCGCTGCTCATCCAGGGCTGCCTGACCGAGGCCGACGACCTCGCCATGCTGACCGAGCGCGCGTACCAGTGCACGGTGCGCCCGATGCCGCTGGCCGTGGCCAGCTGAACCCTTCGTCGCGACCGACGGGGTTGCCGTCGCCGCGCTGGGCTTAGGTTCCCGACCCGAGAGGTCAGGGAACCACACAGCGCGGCGACGAGGGGTCATGGAGTACAGATTCGTAGGGAAGACTGGGTTGCGCGTCTCGAGCGTGTCGATCGGAGGTTGGCTCACGTTCGGCAAGAGCGTGGGCGACGAGGACGCGCACGACATCCTGCGCGCGGCGCTGGACGCCGGGGTCAACTTCATCGACGTCGCCGACATCTACGCGCGCGGCGAGTCCGAGCGCGTCGTGGGCGCGTTCATTCGCGACCTGCGACGCTCCGAGATCGTGCTCTCGAGCAAGGTCTTCTGGCCGATGAGCGAGGGCCCCAACGACCGCGGCCTGAGCCGCAAGCACATCTTCGAGAGCGTGGAGGCGTCGCTGCGTCGCCTCGGCACGGACTACCTCGACATCTACTACTGCCACCGGTTCGATCCGAACACCCCTGTCGAAGAGACGGTGTGCGCGATGGAGGACCTGATCCGCCAGGGCAAGATCCTCTACTGGGGCACGAGCATGTGGGAGGCGAACCAGATCGAGGAGGCCACCCAGATCGCGCGGCGCAGGAACGCGTACGCGCCGGTGGTCGAGCAGCCGCGCTACAACCTGCTCCACCGGGAGATCGAGGACGAGGTGATGCCGACGTGCGAGGAGCTGGGCGCGGGGCTCACGGTGTGGAGTCCGCTGGCTCAAGGGCTGCTCACGGGCAAGTACAACGACGGCGTGCCCGACGGGAGCCGCGCGGCCGAGTCGGACTGGCTCAAGGCCGACCTGACCGACGAGAACATCAAGAAGGTCCGCCAGCTCGCCACGATCGCGAGCGAGGCGGACCTGTCCGCCGCGCAGCTCGCGCTCGCGTGGTGCCTCTCTCGCCCTCAGATCGCCAGCGTGATCACGGGCGCGACGCGGACCTCGCAGGTCCACGACAACGTCGCCGCCGCCGGGGCGACGCTGGACGCCGACCTCGTCGCGCGCCTCGACGCGCTCTTCGCGCCCGTCTGATCGAAGGTCGGCTGGCTCGTCGTCAGCGGGGATTTCGCCAACGCGACCCCGCCTTGACCAGCGCGTCCTCACCGATCACGAGCCCAGGGGGCACCGACGCGCCCGCGCCGACCAACGCGCGCTCACCCACCGTCACGTTCCCACACAGCGTGGCGTTCGGGGCGATGTGCGCGTGGGCGCGGACCTCCGAGTCGTGTTCGACGACCGCGCCCGTGTTCACGATCACGCCGCGCCCGAGGCGCGCGCGCGCCTGCACCGCCGCGAGCGCGAAGACGACCACGCCAGGGGCGAGCTCGGCGGACGGTGAGACGTAGGCGCGCGGGTGGATGAGCGGGGCGGTGACGCGGGCGGCGAAGCCCGCATCGATCCTGGCGCGTGGGCCGTTGTAGCCGACGCCGAGCGCGACCTCGGCGTCCTCGGGCCAGCGCTCCATCGAGAGGAGGTCGTCCTGGAGCCAGGACACCTCCAAGCCGAGGACACGCGAGCCTATCCGAGACGCGTCGACGTCGGCGAAGCCGAGGACGCGGCGGCCACACGCGAGGGCGAGCTCGGCGACCACGGCGCCGTGGCCGCCAGCGCCGAAGACGATGAGAGGGGGGAGTTCGGACATGACGCGTGGGGCTCCTCGAAGAGGGTAGTAAGACGCCTGAGCGCGACTATGATACCTGTCGAGCACGTCACACCACACGGGAATGAGAGGTCACGGGATGAGCGATACGGCGAACAAGGCGGTCGAGGTGCGCGCGGGCGAAGAGCTCGACATGAGCCGGCTCGAGCCGTTCCTGCGTGAACACGTCGAGGGGTTGGGCGCGCAGCTCACGGTGAAGCAGTTCCCGTCGGGGCACTCGAACCTGACCTACCTCATCGAGGACGGCGAGCGCGGGTTCGTGCTGCGCCGCCCGCCGCACGGCGCGCGGATCAAGACGGGCCACGACATGGGCCGCGAGTGGCGCTTCCTGAGCGCGCTGCACCCCATCTGGCCCAGGGTCCCCGAGCCGATCGCGATGTGTGAGGACGACGGCGTGCTCGGCGCGCCCTTCTACGTCATGGAGCGCGTCGACGGCGTGATCCTGCGCGGCGCGAGGCCGCGCGTCGAGGGCCTCGACGAGGCGACGATGCGGATCGCGTGCGACGCGCTCGTGCGCGGCCTCGCCGAGATCAACTCCGTCGACCTCGACGCCACCGGCCTCGCCGACATGGGCAAGCCCGAGGGCTACGTCGAGCGACAGGTCACAGGCTGGGGAAAACGTTGGGGTAAGTCCAAGACCGACGCCATCGACGGGATCGACGCGGCGGCCACGTGGTTGACCGAGAACACCCCTGGTCCGCAGGCGCCCGGCCTCATCCACAACGACCTCAAGTACGACAACGTCCTCTTCGCCCCGGGTGACTTCTCCCGCATCACCGGCGTCCTCGACTGGGAGATGGCGACCATCGGCGACCCGCTCATGGACCTGGGCACCACGCTCGCGTACTGGGTCGAGCCCGAGGACGGGTTCGTCATCCAGCAGATGGCCTTCGGCCCGACGGCCATGCCGGGCAACCTCGACCGCCAGGGTGTCGTCGACAGGTACGCCGAGTTGACCGGCCGCGACACCTCCGACGCGCTCTTCTACTACGTCTTCGGGCTGTTCAAGGTCGCCGTGATCGGCCAGCAGATCTACCACCGCTACAAGCACGGCCACACGAACGACGAGCGCTTCGGGAAGCTGATCTTCGCGGTCCAGGCGCTCGGTGAGGTCGCCGAGAAGGCGATGTCGACCGGCCGCCTCAGCGGGTGATCGCGCCCCACAGGCGCGCGATCCGGGCCGGGGAGTCGCCCGGCGCGCCCTCTCGGATCGCGCGCCCGATCGCGCGGACCATCGCGGGGTAGGCGGCGTGCTTGTCCAGCGACGCGCGCCGCAGGACGCGGCTGGGGCCTTCGGCGGCGTAGTCGCGGGCGTCGACGAGGCGCGCGAACCGATCGCCGCGCCGGTACTCCACGACCTCGCGCACGCCCAGGCGCGACGACCCCTCGTGTGACATCGCGAGCGTGAAGAGCGCGCCGTTGTCCAGCCGCACGGCGCACCGGGTGCGGCGGCGCGCGTCGACGTCGAGGTCGACCTCGGCGACGTCCGCGTCGCCGTTGAGCTCGAGGA
>CAJXPN010000195.1 GCA_913058025.1 uncultured Myxococcales bacterium
TTTCTGCCTGTCTCGTGGGCTCGGAGATGTGTATAAGAGACAGCAGATGTACTGGCCCGCCGCGAATGGGATCAGCGTCCCGACCGTCAACAGCAGCCCCCAGCCCGCCCCGCGCATCCACCTCTTCCACGTCAGCCCCAGCCGCGCCGGGTCGAGCTTCGCGCGCCCGATCCACCAGTACGGGATCCCGATGAACACCGCGGCCACGAGCGCGTACAGGTTCGCCGAGACGAACCCGACCCACCCCGCCGTCAGCGCCAGCACCAGCACCGCCAGGAACGCGCCCATGTACACCGCGGCGATCTCTCGGAGGAGGCTGCGCGGCGGGCCGACCCCAGGCTCGTGTCCCTGCGCGTCCTCGACCTCCCTGTCCGCCGGGCCCGTCATCGCGGACCGCTCGGCGTGCTCCACACCGTGCGCACGCTCCCAGCGAGCAGGTGTCCCTCGCGCCAGCCGATGCGCAGCGTCCCGTCGGGCGCCTTCGTCCACCCGCGGGGCTTCCCAGTCTTCGGGTCGAGTTCGAAGACCCTGTTCGGGCCCTCCTCACGACGGATCAGCACGAACACCGCGTCCGGGGACGCGACCAGCGGCGCCCGAACGTCTCCGATCCGCGCCGACCACAGCGGCGATCCGTCCTTCGGGCTCACGCCGATGAGGCGCCCACCGGATTTCACCACCGCGACCCCAGAGCCCGGCACGACCGCCCCGTAGTCGGGCTCGAGCGCGTCGTCGATCTGGACCGTCCAGCGCTCCTCGAGCGTCTCCCTGTCGTAGGCGCTCAGCCGGAACGGGATCCCCCGGTTCGCTCCGAAGTAGAGCGCGTCCTCACCCAGCGCGTACGTCGCCGAGCGCCCGCCGGAGCCCTTGAACTTGGCGTGCAGGCGCTCGGCGCCGTTGTACGGGTAGATCTGCTTGACGCCCAGGAGGTCCGAGATCAGCAGGCTCTTGCCCGAGGCCGACGGCGTCAGGCCGCTCCACGTCGGGAGCCTCGCGCTCCACGCCTCCTCACCGCCCTCGCGCTTGGCGCACAGGACCTGGACTCCCGACTCCCACGACGTCCCGCCGCACACGAGGTGAGGCGTCAGGTCCGCGATGAACCCGGCACGGAAGCTCGAGTCGAAGCTCACGCCTCGCACCTCGCGCTCCATCACCTTCGACCACGCGAACCCTCCGTCCTCGTCGTACACCGACAACCTCATCGACGGAGACTCGAGCAGCCCCGCCCCCGACACCGGCAGCGCGTAGGCCACCGCGCGCGCGCCGTCCTCGAGGACCTCGTAGGCCTCGACCTCGCAGCCGAACAGGACCTCCGCGCGCTCGCGCGCCTCGACGAGCGGGAACGCGATCTTGGGCTTCCCCTCGAACCCCTCGAAGTACGCGTGGCACGGGCGCGTCTTGCGCGCCGAGCTCCACGCGCGCTCTCGCCGCGGGCTCGACGGCATCGGCCTCGTCAGGTCGACGGCTTCTGGCCAGCGCACGCGGCGCGTCTCCGGCTCCGGCGCGGTCGTCTCCGCGTTCACCTTCGCCACCCGCGGGCCTCGGTCGCAGCCCGCGCTCAGCGCCACCGCGCACCCGATCCATGCCACCGCCGCCCGCGCTCTCATCGTCTCGCTCACACCGTGCCTCGAGGATGGACGCTCTCTGGGCCTCGAACGGGACCCTGCGCGTCGTCTCTCTGGCTCTATCAGAGGCGCGCGCGCTTTCACAACATCGGCTAGGATGCGCTCGCTCCAACGTCGCACTCTCCGAGGGTCCATCTCATGGCTCAAGCCCCCGCTCCTCGCGCCCGCGGCCTCGAGGCCGCCTTCGCGCTCGCGCTCCTCACCAGCGCCACGCTCCTGTTCGCCGTCCAGCCCATGGTCGGCAAGATCCTGCTGCCGATCCTGGGCGGCACGCCCGCCGTCTGGAACGCCTGCATGGTGTTCTTCCAGCTCGCGCTGCTCGCGGGCTACTCCTACGCCCACCTCTCCTCGCGCTACCTCCCGATCAAGGTCCAGGTCGGCGTCCACGCCGTCCTGCTTGCGACCCCCTTGCTCCTCCTGCCCATCGCGCTCCCGGAGTACTGGGTCTCCAGGCTCGACGGCACCGCCGATCCCACCGTCTGGCTACTCGGCGCGCTCGCGCTCACCGTCGGGCTCCCGTTCACCGTCGCCTCGGCCACCTCGCCGCTCCTCCAGCGATGGTTCAGCCTCACCGACCACCCCGACGCCCACTCCCCCTACTTCCTCTACGCCGCCTCCAACCTCGGCTCGCTCGTCGCCTTGCTCGGTTACCCCTTCGTCCTCGAGCCGCTGTTCCCCGTCGCCACACAGAGCCGCTACTGGTCGATCGGGTACGGCGTGCTCTGCGTCCTCATCCTGGCTTGCGGCGCGCTCACGCTCGGGCGCCGCGCGCAGCCTGTGGACGCGCCCGTCGGCGAAGAGGGCGTCGACGAAGAGGGCGCCCCCGACGACGCCCCCGCCGCCGTGCTCTCGCTCTCACGGCAGCGCGCCTGGTGGCTCCTGCTCGCGTTCATACCCTCGAGCCTCATGCTCGGCGTCACGACCTTCCTCACCACCGACATCGCCTCCATCCCGCTGCTCTGGGTCCTCCCGCTCGCGCTCTACCTGCTCACGTTCGTGCTCGTCTTCGCCAAGAAGCCGATCCGACCGAGCTGGCGCTTCGGGCGCGCGATGTCGCTCGTGGCCACGCTGCTCGTGGTCACCATCATCATCGAGACGATCCACCCGACCTGGCTGCTCTTCCCCGGCCACATCCTGGTCTTCTTCCTCGCGGCGTGGGTCGCGCACGGCCGGCTGGCCGACCTCGCGCCCGAGCCCGAGCGCCTCACCGAGTTCTTCTTCTTCATGTCCCTGGGAGGCGTGCTCGGCGGCGTGTTCAACGCGCTCGTCGCCCCCTTCGCCTTCGACCTCGTCTGGGAGTACCCGATCGCGCTCGCGCTCGCATGCGCGGCGAGGCCCCCGGGTGACCCGGAGCGTGAGGAGTGGCGCCCCGAGCCGCGCCGCCGCCAGCTCGACGTCGGCTGGCCCATCGTCGTGGGTGTCGTCACGTTCGCCTTCGTCCAGGGCGTCGAGACCGTGGGGCTCGCCACCAGCCCCTTCTCTCCCGTGCTCTCGTTCGGAGTCCCCGCGCTCGTCGCCTACGCCTCCGTCCAGCGCCCCGCGCGCTTCGGCGCCGGGCTCATCGTGCTGTGCGCCGTCGGCGCGCTGACGTTCTCGGGTCCCCGCGGCGAGGCCATCGACGTGCGCCGCAACTTCTTCGGCGTCCTGCGCACCACCGACGACCCCTCCGGTCGCTTCCGCGTCATGTTCCACGGCTCCACCGACCACGGCCGCCAGCGCCTCTCCTCGCGCGACACCTGCGAGCCCCTCCAGTACTACCACCGCGAGGGACCCATGGGTGACCTCTTCACCCAGACCCAGGCCCGCGACCTCGCCGTCGTCGGGCTCGGCACCGGCTCGCTCGCTTGCTACGCCAGGCCCGAGCAGCGCTGGACCTTCTACGAGATCGACCCCGACGTCCTCGCCGTCGCCTCCGACCCCGCGTACTTCACGTTCCTGGCGAACGCGCGCGCGGAGTCCGTCACCCACGTCCTGGGCGACGCTCGCCTCCAGCTCGGCCGCGTCCCCGACGCCTCCTACGACGTCCTCGCCATCGACGCCTTCAGCTCCGACGCCATCCCCACCCACCTCATGACCCGCGAGGCCCTCGCCCTCTACTTCGACAAGCTCAAGCCCGGCGGCCTCCTCGCCATGCACATCTCCAACCGCGTCTTCGACCTCCCGCCCGTCCTCGCCCACACCTCCCACGCGCTCGGCCTCCACTCCGCCATACGCGACGACCGCTCTCTGACGGTCGAGGAGATCGAGGACGGCCACAGCCCCTCCATCTGGATGGTGCTCGCCCGCGAACCCGGCGACCTCAAGCCGCTGCTCCGCACGGGCTTCTGGCAGCGCGTGCGCACCGAGGGCGGCGAGCACGTCTGGACCGACGACTTCTCGAACGTGACGTCGGTGATCCGCTGGGGGGATTGAGCCGTCGGCTGCCTGGGGTCGTCCGATTCGGCGTCTTTGTGTGGTGCGGGGCGGGAGCGTTCGAGAGGGCGTTTTTGTGTGTTTCGGGGCTCGTTTGGGAGCGTTCGAGAGGGCGTTTTCGTGTGTGTCGGGGCAGTAGCCCCGCCGCCGACCCTTCGGGTCTTGGCGCCCCCCGCCTGCGGCGGAGGGCTCCGGACATGGTGCGTGTTCTTGCGGGGAGGTTCGCGTGTCTTTGACGGTCGGAGGTGCATGCGCGGCAGCCCTCCCCGCCGCCGCGCTGCGCGCTTGGCGCTCCCCGCTGGGGAGCTTTGTAACGTGCAGGAATCATGGGGTTTGGTTCGCGGGGGGCGACCATGCGGGGCTTCTGGGAGGTGCGGGAGACGCTGTGGGCTCACGTGGGCCACCCTGGGCTCTTCCTGTCCAGCCAGTGCACTTATGTATGCGCGCGCTTCTCGGAGCCCGTAGAAGGCCGCGCAGGCACTCAGGCCCGCTGGACACTCCCACGCCAACCACCAGCCATGATCCCTGCACGTTACAAAGCTCCCCAGCGGGGAGCGCCAAGCCCGAAGGGCGGCGGCGGGGAGAGCAGCCGCCCTGCCCCCACCTTCCGTCACAGACACGCCAAGCACGGCGGCGGGGGCTACTGCCCCGAAACACACTCTCCGCCCAACCGGACGCTCCCACACCGCCTCGAAACAAACTCTCCGCCGACTCGAACGCACCCAAACGAGCCCCAAACGCTCACTTCGCCTTCGGGTCCCGGTGCGTCCGATACCATGGGAGCGTCTCCCGGACGGCCACGCGATGCGGCGTCACCTCGGGGGCGCCGAACGCGTCGGCGAACTTGCCGTGCCCGACCACGAGCGGGCGCTCCCACTGGTAGAGCAGCTCGTTGAGCTCCTTCATGTACGGGACGAACAGGCCGATACCGCGGAACACCATCGAGGGCGTGACCGAGATCTTTGCCTTCGCGCCCGGCGTCGCCTCGTCGATGATGACGTGGAGGAGATCACGCTGGGTCATGGTGGGCGCGCTGGGGACGTGCCAGACCTGGCCGCGCGAGGTGTCGATCTTCTCGGCGAGCGTGATCATGGCGCGGGCGTAGTCCCGTGCGTAGGTGACGGTGTGCGCGGTGTCGAGGTTGCCCATGACGGTGACCTTCTCGCCGCGGACCGCGGGCCAGAACACCCGCCCGCCGAAGGCCGAGGTCTGGCCCGCCCAGGCGCCATAGAGGTCGGGGCCGCGCGCGATGGCGGCCTCCAGGTCACCGCGTTCGACGCGCGCGAGGAGGCCGCGCGCCATCTCGGCGCGCAGCTCGCCCTTGCGGGTGTGTGGGCGCTCGGGGGTCTCCTCGGTGACGACGCCGTCGACCCGGCCGTAGGCGTAGAGGTCGTCGGCGGCGATGAGCGTGGCGCCCGCGGCGGCGGCCGCGTCGACCACGGCGTCCTGCATCGCGGGGTAGCGCGTGTACCAGTCGGGGAGGTAGGGCCAGGCGCACATGTAGACGGCGCGGGCGCCCTCGCAGGCGGAGCGTGCCGCCGACGCGTCCGTCATGTCCGCGCGCGTGAACGCGGCGCCCTCGGGGAGCTCGCGTTGGGGGAGCTCGTCGACGAGCCGGACCGACTCGCCGCGCTCCAACAGGAGGCCCGCCAGCGCGCGCCCCAGCGCCCCGGCGCCCACCACTACGTTCGTCTCGTTCCCCATCGTCGCCTCCTCTCGGTTCTCGGTGTGCGGTCAGCCGCGCGGCCAGCGCACCGTGACGCAGCGATCGTGCTCGACGAACGCCCTCAACAGACGGTTCTGTACCAGACACTCCCGCTTCCCGAACACCACGAGCTTCTTGCGCGCGCGGGTCCAGGTCACGTTCAGGCGCCTGGGGTCCGAGAGGAACTCCCCGGGCCGGTGCGTCTTGACGGTGCTCACGAGGATGACGTCGCGCTCGCCGCCCTGGTAGCGCTCGACGGTGTCGACGTCGACGCGGCGCGCGGCCTCACCCAGCCCGCGCAGCGTGTCGCGCGTGAGCTGTACCTGAGCGCGGAACGGGCTGATGACGCCCACGCGCGGGCGAGGCCCGTGCTCGCCGCCCATGAGGAACGCCTCGGGGTCGATCAGCTTGCGCACGACCTCGGCGATCGCCTCGGCCTCCTGGTGGTTCGCCCGGCCCACGTCCACGCCCTCGACGTCCACGAACACGAGCGGCGCGTCCGGTGAGAGGATCGCGGCGAGCGTCTCGTCGAGCGACTCGATGAATCCGGGAGAGTAGGAGAGGGCGGCGCTGGCGACGGAGTCGTCGGCCTCGAGCGCGCCGCCGTAGAAGAGCGCGTTCGGCGCGGCCATCACGTCGGAGTGCATGCGGTACTGGCGCGTGAGCATGACCCTGGGGGCGACCTTGACGAGGCGCTCGAAGAGGCTGCGGTCGAGCCCGGCGACGTGCGCCTTGCGCAGCCCCTCGTCGATCTCGAAGTGGGCGTTGCGCAGCCGCTCGTCGCGCAGCTCCCAGCGCGCGCCGGGGGACCAGGTGTCCTCCCAGTCCTGCGCGTCCTCCTCGCCGACGTCCTCGACGACGGGGGAGGGCGCCTCGAAGAACGCCGAGAGCGCCTGCTCGCTCTGCACGATGGGGCCGAGCTGCTTGTGGTCCCCCACGAGCACGAAGCGCGCGCCCCGGTGGATCGCAGCCAGCGTCAGCGGCTCGGTCAACTGGGACGCTTCGTCCACGATCACCACGTCGAAGATCGGCTCGTCCTCGGGGAGCTCGCGCGCGAGGTACTCGAACACCGAGTTGTCCACGGCCGCGTGCGCCGTGCACCCGTAGAGCGGGCACGTGCGCAGCATCGTCCCGAGGTCGGTGAGTGAGTCGGTCCCCGCCGCGAGCGTCTCCGTGAAGAAGAGCCCCGGGTCTGCGCCCGCGGCCTCGAGCACCGCGCTCAGCTCGGGCGAGCGCTGCGCTCGCCCCACGCGCATGAACCCGCGCACGCCAGCGTCCACCACCTTCGACAGGATCGTGTCCACGGCCGTGTTCGTCATCGCGGAGACGAGCACGCGCTGACCCCGCGTGACCATCTCGCGCACGATCTGGGCGATCACGGTGGTCTTGCCGGTGCCCGGGGGCCCCTGGATGAGCGCGGCGCGGGGGGCGCTCAGCGCGAGCTCGACTGCCTCACGCTGGGTGGCGTTGAGCGAGGGGCCCAGCGACCTGGACGCCCGCACGGGCACGTCGACCTTCTTGATCTCGGGCTCGAACTCGGCCTCTCCGCGCTCGAACAGCGCGCCGGCGCCCTCGCGCTCGGGCGCGAGCAGCGCCTCCATAAGCGGCGCCTCGCGCCGCCTCATGAACCGGTAGAGCGCGCGGTGCATGTGCCTGTCTCTTATACACATCTCCGAGCCCACGAGACAGGCAGAAATCTC
>CAJXPN010000196.1 GCA_913058025.1 uncultured Myxococcales bacterium
GATTTCTGCCTGTCTCGTGGGCTCGGAGATGTGTATAAGAGACAGCTCGAAGACCGCGATCGAGTCTCCTCGGCGAGCCACGTACACCTCGAGCCTGGGCGTGAGCGTGTGTGTCCCGAAGTCGTACTCGAACCAGGTCGCGCCGATGGCGTACGGGTCGTAGCCCAGGCCGCGCGCGGCAGCGTCGAGGCCGTCGAAGGTCCCGCGCTCCGAGGGCGGATCGACCTTGGGCGGCTCGGCGGGCTCTCCACACGCCGCGCACGCGAGCGCCGCGGTCAGCGCCCAGGCGAGCTCACTGCCAGCGGATCGTGTAGATGCCATCGTCGTACGCCTCGATCTGGAGCTTGGTCACGCTGTCGGTCGCGTCGTCGTGGATGAAGAAGACGGTGTCCTCGATGACGCTCACGGTGTGCGTCTCGAAGTCGTAGTCGTACCACTGGCCGAAGGCGGTCTTGATGAACCCCTGGCCGAACGTCACGAGCTCGCACTGATCGTCGATCACGTCGTCGATCTCTCCGTCGGACGCGTCCGACGGCGCGCTCGCAGCCTCCCAGCTCGTCCCGTCCACGCGCTTGAGCGACAGCTTGGCCGGGCCCGAGTCGCCGCTGTTCAGGCGCACCAGGCTGCGGTTGAACGCGAGGTCCCAGGTCGAGTCGGTCAGCGCCTCGGCGTCCGAGAGCTCGAGCAGCGTCGCCGTCTCCAGGTCCAGGTACGCGTACGAAGACTGCGCCGCGGAGGCCGTGCCACCCAGCGACGCGTCCAGCGTCACGCGGTTCACGCCTTCGTCCTGCGTGAAGTCGGCCGTGGCCGACGCCGTCGACGTGGCCGACCCGAACCTCTCGGCGATCGCCGCGTCCTGATCGCACGCCTCGGGCGGCTGCTCCTCGACCTCCGGTCCGCAGGCGGCGGTGAGGCTCGATAAGGTAATGGCTATACACAACTTTTTCATCTCTCGCTCCTCTCATGCAGGGGCTGCCGACCTCCTACTTACTCCAAAGACGTGCGCATGACAAAGACCACTGAGAACCGTTTTCAATTGGGCGGATTCGGAGGCCCCTGGCGCACGATATGCGCGCCACATGAGAGTGATGGTCACTGTCGTGTCTGCGCCCATGGTGTTCGTCATTTACCCTCTGTCCATCGACTTCAATTGGAGGAGGACACGATGTCTCAGCAGTACATGTCACCCAGAGAGGGGTTGCGCCAGCGCCACGCCGTGAAGCTCTCCGGCGCCCGCAAGCCGGGCATCCCCGAGGACGCGCGCTGGCGGGCACTCGTCGAGGAGGCGGTGGCGCCGTGAGCGGTGAGGCGCAGACGCGGCGCCTCAGAGCACGCCGCGGGCCTGGAGGGCGCCGGTGAGCTGCGCGGCGTCCTCGAAGACGACCGCGTCCATGCCCGCGGCGCGGGCGCCGGCGCAGTTGTCCTCGCGGTCGTCGACGAAGAGGCAGCGCCCGGGCGCCACGCCCAGCTGCGCCGCGGCGCGCGTGTAGATCTCGGTGTCTGGCTTGCGCACACCCATCCGGCAGGACACGAACGTCCAGTCGACCCAACGCGAGAGCTCGAGCGAGGACTCGATGACGCGCCACCAGTCTGGGTAGTTCGACAGCGTGTGCATCGGCGCGCCCGCCGCCGACAGCTCCTCGAGCATCGACTCGACCCCGTCGAGGTAACGGTACGACCCGGCGAGCATCTCCCGGAACGCGGCGGCGTCGACGTCGCGTTCGCCCAGGAAGAACCTGGAGAAGAACGCGTCCTCGTCGATCTGGCCGAGCTCGAACTCGACCCACGCGGTCGGGTCCTTCCTCGAGAACATCTCCTTGAACGTCAGCCCGAAGAACGCGGGCATCTCGACGGCGAAGGGGTCGTAGACGAGCGTGGACATGACGTCGAGCAGCAGGATCGTGGGTTCGGGCACGCAGGGCCTCGCGTGTGTGGGTCGTCGGAGCGCCTGAGGGCGCCAGCGGACCCTTCAGATGCACGCGAGGGGGAGGGCGGTGCGAGGGCTCAGTAGAGCCCCTTCACCTCGACGCCCTTGTAGTAGTGGTTCAGGATCTGTGCGGCGGTCTTGCCGTCTGCGGCCATGCCGACGGCGCCCGTCTGGCACATCCCGACGCCGTGTCCGAAGCCGGCGCCGCGGAACTTCAGGTTGGTGATGTAGCCGCGGGAGTTCTTCTCGATGTCGACGAGGAAGAGCCCGGAGCGCAGGCCGCCGAAGAGGCGGCGGACGTTGAGCTCGCGCTCGATGACCGCGCTCCCCTTCGAGCCCGTGACCTTGAGCTGGACGACGCGCCCGGAGACGCCGCGGCTCAGGACCTCGACGTTCTTGAGCTTGCCGACCTTGTAGCCCGCGTCGCGCAGCCACTTCGAGGGCTTGTCGGGGGTGACCTCGCGGGTCCAACGGAAGAGCTTCGAGCTGGAGACGGGCGCGCCCTTGGAGTGTGCGTCGAAGCCGTCGGTGAGGAACGCGTCGAGCTCGTCCTCGTCGATGCCGTCGCGGAACGCCACGGGGACCTTGGACATGTCGGCGTCGGGCCGCCCGCGCAGGTACGCGCGCGGCTCCATCGCCCAGACGTTCTCGTTGTTCTCGGTGAACCCGCCGGCGTTCGACGAGTAGAACGCCTCGATGATCTGCTTCCCGAAGAACATGACCTGGCCGCGCGTCGCGTCCACGGCCTTCGACGTTCGCGGGTCCTCGACGCCCACGCCGCCGTAGACCTGGTCCATGACGTCGGCGCGAAGCATGTAGGGGTCGGCGAGGTTGCGCACGCCCACGGCGCTGAAGATCTCGTTGCGCGCCGCGATCGCCTGCGCCTGGAGCGCGGGCTGGGGCGAGGACGCGTAGATCTCGGCGGGCACGACGCCCTTGAGGACCTTCTCGGCGCCCAGGCTGTTGATCACGACGAGGTCGCCGCCCCGGTCGGGCGTGAAGATGAGCGAACCCGTGTAGGTCCTCGTCATCGTTCCCTCTTTGTAGTTCTTCTTGATGCCCGGGATCGTGTACCGGATCTCGTCCTCGCGCCCGGAGAGCGGCGAGATCTGGAGGATGTCGCGGTGGCGCACGGTCGCGTCGACGCCCGCGCCCTCGAGCGTGATCAACCCCTCGGGGTGGGTCACGAGCTGGGAGTGCAGCCCGCCCTCGATGCCGTACTTCGCGCGCATCTTGGTCTGGAGCTCGCGCGCCTTCTTGCGCGACTTCGTGCCGCCGACGGCGAACAGGATCGTGCGCGAGTCGAAGACCTGCCCGCGCACCGCGAACAGCCCGCCGACCTCGAAGCGCTCGGGGATGTGCCCGCGCTGGAGCCAGCGGTTCTTGACGTCCCCGGCGCGGCCGCGCTGGTCTACGGGGAGCCGGTCGATGACCACCCAGTAGGTGTACTCGCCGGGCTTGGCCTTCGAGATCGACACCGTGTACGTCTTCCCACCCGGGAGCTCGACCTCGGGGCCGCCCTCACCGTTGGGGAGCACGCGGATCGGCTCGTTGGGCGTGAACTTCGCCGAGCGCACGTCCTCGAGCAGGCCGAGCCGGATGAGCGGGTCGCCCGCGGCGGTGAAGCTGAGCTGCGGGGCGTAGAGCATCCGAAGGCGATCCGCGGTGCTCAGCGTGGGCTGGGCGGCGCCGGCGCCGGGGCCCCACGTCGCGCACATCAGCGCGCACAACGTGCACGCCATCACCATCGCTCTCTTCTTGCGATCTTCCATGACCGGGACCTCCTGTACGTCGACGCGAGGGCGCCGACCATGAACAGCCGGCGAGCATCCTTGCGCGCCGGGGGCGCCATCGTAGGTGAGGGCGCCGCGGCGGGCAAGAATGGGTGTCGTCGCAAAGGTTCGACGGCGGCGGCGGCCATCGATTCAATGGCGCGTTCGGGCGCGGCCGCTCACTCGGCAAGGAAGGCGCCGACCGCCCTGGACGCGTCGGTGTTGATCCGGTGGCCGCCCTCGTGCTCGACCATCTCGACGGATGTGTAAGGGCCGAGCGCCTTCTCGAGCGAGCGGCTGTCGGCGATGCCGACGATCGGGTCCTTGGACCCGTGCACGAGCAGGACGCGCGCGTCGGAGAGCAGCTCCGCGCCCTCCATCGTCTTGGCGCCGACGGCGCCGGGCCAGTTCGGCCACCCGCCGCTCATGAGGATCAGCCCTCCGATGGGCCGCTGGAGCTTCTCGCTCACGCCGACGTCGAGCGCCATCTGGGCGCCCTGTGAGAACCCGGCGATGTAGATGCGATCGCCCGAGACGCCTTTGGCCAGGACCTCGTCGACGATGCCGATGACCCGCTCGTGTGTCTGCGCGATCTGCTCCTCGCAGTCCTCCAGCGTGCCCCCGGTGAACCACGCCCTCCCCGTCAGGCCCGCCGACAGCGGCGCGTCGACCACGATGAACGAGGTCTCGCGCGACTTCGCGTTCATCCTCCTCGCGGCGTTGGCGAAGTTGCCCGTCGTGTCCCCGTAACCATGCAGCATGATGACGACGTTCTGCGCGCGCTCGGGCGCGGGGCCGACGACCTCATAAGGCTTCGAGAGCACGAAGTAGCCGATCACCGCCACCACCAACGCCAGCGCGATGACCTTCCCCCACGGCAGGTCCTGCAAGCTCCAGCCCTGCGGCGCGCGCTCGTGCATCGGCTCGTGCATCGGCGCGGCGTGGTGGTGGCCTCCCTGGTTGTCGAGGTGTGGCGTGAAGCGCTCGGGCCCCGGCGCGTACTTCGAGAACACGATCCCGCACCGCTCGCACGTCGAGCTCTCCGGCTCGTTCTCGTGCTGACACTTGGGGCATGGGCTCGATGCAGCAGGTCGTGTTCCGTTCATTGGCGGTCGCCTCGGGTGTCGTCATCGTGTGTGGACCCATCGGACGATGCGCCACAAGACGTTTGAGTGAAAGTGCCTGTTTTGCCGCTTTTGGTTCGTTTTTCTCTAATGGTTGGTGTCCCACCTCCGCCTCCGCCTCCGCGTTCGTTCGCCGCGAGCCTCGTGGTACGCTGAGGCGACGCGAACACACGTGACTGCTCAAAGGGGAGTGGAGATGACAGCGCTCGTACCCGAGAAGGGGCCGATACCGGCCGACGTCCTCGAGAAGATGGTGGGCCACTTGCGGGACCCGACGCACGCGGGCGTGCTCCGGGAGTGGGCCGAGGACGTGGAGACGTGGGCCATCCACGACGGCGACCTCCACCTCGACGGCCCCCTGGACGCCGCGACGTACTCCGTCCTCTTCGTCCTCGGGGACCTGCACGTCGGCGGCCTCTTCCAGGACTCCGACGACCCCGAGACGCTGGTGTGCGTCACCGGGAGCCTTCGCGCCGAGAACCTCATTACGTCGGGCTGGCTCGAGGTCCAGGGGGACCTCGCCGTGTCCGGCGCGATCATCGGCGACTACAACGATTGCTCGGCGCACGTCTTCGGCGTGATGAGCGCCCGGTTCTTCTTCCCGGAGGAGCACCACTTCGAGGTCGGCGCGCTGGACGTGACGTGCGCGGTGGGGAGCCACCACCGGCTCGGGCTGGAGGGCGCCGAGGCGCACTTCGTGAGCAACTCCCATGGGATCACCCCGATCGCGCGGGAGGCGGAGCTGCGCGCCGTGCTCCGCGGGGAGTACCTGATGAGTGAGGAGGACGTGGTCTACGTCTTCGAGGGCGGGAAGGACCACGGCGACCTGATGGACGCGCTCCGAGCGGGCGAGCCGGTCCTGGTCCCGGTGGAGGAGTGACCCGAGCGCCAGCGGGCGCTCAGGTCACCACGCCGAGCTCGTCGAGCAGGGCGTCGAGCTCGTCCTCTTGCGAGGCGTCCACGAGCAGCGAGGTCGTGCCGATGCGCGCGATCACGAGCTCGGCGGCCTGGGGGACCGCGACGAAGAGCTCGAGGCCCTCGGCGCTGTCGAAGTCCAGGGCGATGATCTCGTCGTAGCGCGCGGCGCGCTCGGGCGCGCCGAGTGCGGCCCGGAGCTGGAGCGCGCGTGATGGCGGGAGGCCGCCGATCACGGACTCCTCAAGGAAGCCTGTGAGCCCGCCGAGCGGGTCCTCGGGCCAGCGGCGCCCGGCGGCCTCGAGGTCGAGCTCGCGGCGGCGCGACCAGGCCGTGCCGCCGGCGGCGGGCTGGCTGATCGCCTCGAGCGTTTCGATCGTGATGAAGTCGGCCTCGATCGGTCGGTACGCGAGCACCATCGGCTCGACGAACTCGAGGCACGCCGGGCGCTCCCCCGCGTAGTCGATGAGCCGGGCATCGTAGGTGCGCAGGAAGCGCGAGACGTCGGCGCCCGTGGGCGCGGAGACGTAGGCGGCGCCCGCGGTCAGTCGGACGACCTCGGGGGAGCCGCCCAGGCGATGACGCAGCGCGTCCAGCGCGACGTCGAGCCTGTCCGGGTCCTCGTGACGCAGCAACCAGCCGTCGGCGTAGATCGCCAGGCGACCCCACTGACGCTCCCAGTCGTTGAGCTGGAACGCGAGCGTCTCGTCGGGTGGCGTGTGCCCGTGGCGGCCCAGGAACTCGAGGATCTCGTTGGCGTCGTGGCCCAGCGAGTAGCCGCGCTGGACCGACGCCGGCGTGAGCACGAACGTGGCCACGCGGTCGGCCAGGCGGACCGCCTCGGACAGCTCGCTCATCACGAACAGCGAGCGCATCGGCGCGCCGTCCAGGAAGATCATCGTCTCCAGGTTCGGCTGCGTGATCAGGCACTTGGCCGCCGGGTCGATCTCGGGGTAGTCCTCCTCGCCCAGGAGCTGGCGCCCGCGGGAGGTCAACCGCACGAGCTCCTCGCCGTCCTCGGCCTGGCCGAGGTCGACCATGCCCATCATGAACAGCGTGCGCGTGACCATCGACCTGATGTAGGCCTCCGGTGAGATCTGCTGATCCGCGCGCTCGAGCGCGCGAGGCAGGTAGTCGCGGTCGAGGTTCGTGCCGAGCTCGACGATCGCCTCGAGGTCGACCCAGCCGTTGAGCGTGGCGCGCCGGAGCACGGAGAGGACGTAGCCGCGAGCGCCGAGGAGCTCGGCGCCGTTGGTGGCCGTGCGCGAGAGCTGCGTGTCGAGCGCCTCGGCGCTCGCGTCCGCGCCGGTCAGGCCGCTGACGATCTCGGACCAACCCTTGAGCTTGGAGAGCGCGCCGAAGAGCGCCTCGCCGCGGGATTTCCCGTCGCGCTCGAAGAAGGCGCGGGCGGCGTCGTGGTCGGCCTCGAAGACCTCGACGTCGTCGACGTCGGTGCGCGTGACGAGCAGCCCGAGCTCCTGGCCGATGGCCATCACGAGCGCGAGGTAGTCGAGGTCGTCGTCGCGCTCGGTCGAGGCCGCGTCGCCGGTGGCGTTGAGGAGCCCCTCGGCGGCGCGCGCCAGGCTGCGCCTGTTCGGCGCGCCCGACTTGTTCAGCCGCATGCCCGCGCGCGTGAGCTCGGCGCACAGCAGCAGCAGGTTGAGCTCGAGCGCTGTCTCTTATACACATCT
>CAJXPN010000197.1 GCA_913058025.1 uncultured Myxococcales bacterium
CGGCAGCGTCAGATGTGTATAAGAGACAGCCCCCTGCGCGCTCCTCACTCGCAAGAAACCCGATCTGGGTCTCGCGCTCGCCCTCGCCCACGCGCTGCTCCAACGCATACGCCCACTCCGCCTCCACGTCGCTCGACGTCGCGAAGCGCCTCACGCTCGCGCCGGAGTCCACCCCCTCGGGCAAGCGCACCTGGACCTCGACGGGCGACCAGGCGCTCGAGACCCCCTCCAACGGACCCTGCGCCGACAACGCCTCGTAGAACCCGAACCCCGCCAACCCACACGCGAGCACGAACAACGGCCAGAGCGGCTGCTGGCTCGCCGCCCGCTCCCTGGGGCTCATCACCTCGTCGGACTCCATCCGCGCTCCATCATCGGGTCGTCGCGTCGCGCTTTGCCAACGCCTGCCGTTCCTCGTACGCTCCCGGCGCACACTCCTCGCAGGTCACATCATGAGTCAAGACCCCTGGTTCGCCGACGGCGTCCGCTTCGACTGCACCTCGTGTGGGCGCTGTTGCCGCCGCACCGGCGTCGTCGCCTTCCTCGACGACGACGTCACGCGCGCCGCCTCACACCTCGGCCTCACCGAGGACGCCTTCCGCGCCAAACACCTCGAGCACCAGGACGGCCACTGGTTCGTCGACGTCTACGTCGAGCACCCCTGCCACTTCCTGAGCACTGAGGGCCTCTGCACCATCCACGAGGCCAAGCCACTCCAGTGCTCCTCCTACCCCTTCTGGCCCGAACTCTTCGAGGAAATGAACGCCTGGGACGCCGAGCAGACCTACTGCGAGGGCATCAACCAGGGCACGCTGCGGCCCCTCGACGAGATCCTCGATCGCATGATCGAATGACCTCAGCCAGGCTCGCCGCGCGTCAGGTACCAGACCGCCACCGCCACCGCGACGGCCACCCACGCCATCACGATCGCGAACGTCGCGTCGACGTCGCCCGCCTCGAACCCCAGCTCCAACCACCCCATCACGACGCCACCGCCCGCGCGAACGCATCGACCCGCGCGGCCACGAACGCTCGCGCATCCTCGAGCTGCGCCACGTCCTCGACCCGCGTTCCCAGGCACCGGAGCAAGGGCTCGTACTCGTCCGGCTCCACCGACACCTGCTCCGAGGGCCCCGGCCTACGCGGCGTGTCCAGGCCCTCCCCTGGCACCACCTGACCGAACACACCATCCTCGGCGCGCCAGGGCCACTCCCGCTTGAGCTCGAAGTACGCCTCGGCCGCCTCACGCACCCCCTCGCGCCCGAGCGCCGCCCCCGTGGGCATCGCCCCGTTCCGCCGCGCCGCCAGCGCGAGCAACTCACGCACGTAGCGCACGTCCGTCACCGCCAGCCCGTACACGTAGCTGTCCCGCGACCCCACCAGCACCAACCACTTCTCGTCCCGACTCATCACCGAGTGCGCCGCGCACAGGTAGCCCTCACACGTGTCCCTGTCGTACACGCCGCAGTCGCGACCATCCACGCCGTCGTTCTGGAGTGGGTGCACCATACAGCCCACGCGATTGGTCTCCCCGTCGTCGAGCATCCCCAGGAACGGGCAGCTCGGGAGCTCCCCCAGCAGCTTGTCTTCCGGGGCGTCCTCCCACTCGGCGCGGAACGCCATCAAGCTCTCGACGTCGCGAACGTCGCAGTTCGCGTGAAACGCCACAGTGCGCGCCTCGAGGCGCGCGCGCAGCTCCGGCTCCCCGGCGCGCTTGTGGTTGTACATCCCACAACACGCCCCGCAGCTCTTACCGCCCCCAGGCTGACATAGAATGCGCGGGACCTCCTGTGGGGTCCCGCGCCACGCGCTCTCACCTCTGCTCACTCCGCGCGCCTCCTCGTTCGTCTCGGGTCTCGAGACTCAACACTTCTTCTGAGGGTTGAGCAACCTCGCGCTCTTGGGCGGCTTGAACTCGAAGTCACTGTCCTTGAGGTTCGTGTTCAGCTTGACCCCCTTGAACACGATCTCGTTCGTGTTGCCGTACGGGTCGTAGATCGTGGTCTTGAGGACCTGGAACGTCTCACCGTCGACGATGAACCTGAGCTCCTTGTACTGCGACGTCGCCACCTTGGGCACCAACTTGAGCTCGGGCAGGTCCGCCGTCGAGTTCTGCGTCAACGTGATGTCGAACTCCTTGTTGAGATCCCCCTGTCCCATCAAGAAGCGCAGGCTCGTCGGCAACTTCGAGTCCGTCAGGCACTGCTTGAACACCTGGTTGAACTCGCGCTCGTAGATCCAGAAGACCCCCCCGTCGCTCACGAGGTTCTTGTGCGCGCGCTTCGCCGGCTTCTCCCCGTCGAGCTTGTAGTAGTCCCAGCGCATCTTGCCCTGGTTCTTGAAGTACACGCGCCCCACGCTCTTCTTCGTGTCACCCGCGGCCACGTCCGTGTACGTCTGCGAGAAGCTCGCCCTGAAGTCGTTGGTCGACTTGTAGAGCGACTGCATCTTGTCGACGACCTGGGCCGCCGTGAGCTGCTTGGGAGTCGCCTGCTGCGCAGTCGCCGTCGTCGCGCCCATCGACATCGCGCCGAACGCCAACGCGCCCGCCATCATCCAGGTCTTGAGTCTGCTCGCCATCTTACTATGCCTCCGCGCGTACGACGCGCTCACCACGGGTTTCATCACTCTTCACCTCACGGGCCACCCAGTACGACTGGCCCATTCGGCTCACGTGCTCAGACGAGCGCCATGGAGAGATATGCAAACGACCCAACGTTGACAACCCACCACGCGATTCCTCACGCGCTCGCTTCGTCTGGTTGCGCGGGTAGACGCGCGACCTCGACCTGCCTTACGCGCTTGGCGTCCGCCTCGGTCACCGTGAACGTGAGCCCCGACCACTCGAAGGAGTCCCCCTTCGAGGGCACCGACCCCGCCCTCGACATGAGGAAGCCGCCGAGCGTGTCGTACGCCCCGTCGTCCTCGTCCTCGTCCATGTCCACGCCGAAGTACGACCCCACCTCGCTCATCGTCGCGCGACCGTCAGCGCTCATCCGATCATCACCGAGCGCGGTGATCGTGTCTTCTTCGGCGTCGTACTCGTCCTGAATCTCACCGAAGAACTCCTCGATGATGTCCTCGAGCGTGATCAGCCCGTCCGTGCCCCCGAACTCGTCGACCACGATCGCGATGTGCATGCGCTGGCGCTGGAAGTCCGTGAGCAGATCACGGATGCGCTTCGAGTCAGGCACGAAGAACGGCTCGCGCATCTCCGCCTCGAGGTTGAACGACTCCGAGGCGCCTGGCGTGAGCATCAGCGGGATCAGATCCTTGACGTAGAAGATGCCGACGATGTCGTCGATCGCGTCGTGGTAGACGGGAATGCGGCTGTGGCCGCAATCACGCAGCGTCAACACGACCTCTTCGAAGCCCATCTCCATGTTCAACGCCACCATGTCCGTGCGGGGCACCATCGCCTCGCGCACGAGCGTGTCGTTGAACTCGAAGACCGATCGAAGCATCCGCTCTCGATCCTCGGAGAAGGTCCCCTCCCTCGACCCCAGGTCGATCATGTACTCGATCTCCTCGGCGGTCACGAACGGGGTCTGCGCGTTGGTGTCCTGGCCCATCATCTTCATGAGGCGACGCGTGAAGCCGCTGAACAGCCGCGTCAACGGCATGAACAGCGCGTAGGGCAGACGCATCGCGATCATGATCGGCGACGCGACCCTCTTGTACGAGCGCTGCGCCCACGCCTTGGGCGTGATCTCACCGACCGTGAGCAGCGCGATCGTCATCACGCCGACGGCGGTCGGGATCGCCCAGCCCGCGGCGGCAGTACCCTCGAGCAGGCGCTCGCTCGCGTCCGTCGCCAGCGCGGAGGCCGTGATGTTGAAGATGTTGTTCCCGATCAAGATCGTGGTGAGGACCTCGAGCGGGTTATCCAACCAGAGCTTGAGAGACTTCGCGCCCCCTTCATAGAGCTTCTGAGCTTCGGGGTTGCTCAGGCTCGTGAGCGCCGTCTCGGAACTCGAGAAGAACGCCGAGCCCAGCAAACACACCACGATACCCGCGACCTCCCAGACCACTACATCCACGGCGAGCACCCGATCCGGGGACCGTTCGCACTGGGCGGTTCGTCCGCTGGTGAGGTGGGTTCGGTTGTAGACTCTTCCATACGACCTACGTCAGGTGCCCATATCGACCCGACGGCACTCACGCCGCCTCGGTCCGTTCACGCCACACCTCTACCTCAAATCAGTTCATCGAGGGAGGTTGCGCGCATCACACCATCAGAATTATGAGTTCGGGCTTGTAGGGTGTCAAGATACGGCGCCCTACGCCACGCACTCACGTCAACGCACCCGAGACCAAGATGAGCCAGACGCCGACACGCCAGCCTCGACCGCTGCTGCGGCTGTTCCCCGTCCTCCTGGTCAACCTGATCGCGTTCGGGGTCGCAATCCCCGTGGTGCCCGCGCTCGCCAAGCAGCTCGGCGCCGCGGGCACGGAGGTCGGCCTCATCTTCGCGCTCCAGGCCCTCGGGCAGCTCTGCACCGCGCCACTGTGGGGCAAGCTCTCCGATCGCGTCGGCCGCCGCCCCGTGCTCATCGCCACGATCGGCGCCGCCGCCTTCGCCGACGTCTTCACCTCCATGTGCACCACGCTCCCCGCCCTCTTCGGCGCCAGGCTCTTCGCAGGGATCGTCGCCGGCGTCGTCGCCACCTCCACCGCCTACGTCGCCGACTCGACCGCCCCCGAGCGCCGCTCCACGGGCATGGCCCTGATCGGCATCTGCTTCGGCCTCGGCTTCACCATCGGGCCTGGCCTCGGCGCGCTCGCCAGCCACCTCTCCCCCGACGAGCTCGGCCCCATGGGGCGAGGCTTCCCATTCGTCGTCTCGGCTTGCCTCAATCTCCTCGCCGCCGCCGCCGCCGCCGTGATCCTCATCGAACCCTCCGGATCGGTCGACGATCGCCGCGCCCGACGCCTCGAGCGGCGCCCCCAGAACATCCGCGTGCTCCTCGCTCGCCCCAACCTCCGCGCCATGAGCGGCCTCATCCTCTGCTACGCGCTCTCGGTCACGATCCTCGAGTCGATATTCTTCCTCTACGCCTCCGACCGCTACGGCTACGACGAGCGACAGGTCGGGCTAATCTTCGCCGGGATGGGCCTGCTCGCCGCGAGCGTACAGGGCGGCATCCGCCACATCTCCGCTCGCCTGGGCGACCACCGCATGACGCTCCTCGGTGCCCTGCTGCTGTCCACGGGGCTCCTCTTCGCGACCGCCTGGGAGGAGCTCGGGTTCCTGCTCGTCCTCCTGGGCGTCGCCGCAACAGGACGCGCCCTCATCCAGCCAGGCGCCCTCTCCCTCTTCAGCCAGACCGCCACCTCCCCCGAAGAGACGGGACAGGTCATGGGGCTCCAACAGTCCGCCCAGAGCCTCGGGAGGATCATCGGCCCCGCCCTCGGCGGGTTCGCGTTCGATGTGATATCTCCCCGCGCGCCGTTCGTCCTCGCTGGAGTCATCATGGGCACCGCCGCGCTCGTATGGTGGCGCAAATTTGGCGCTACAGCGGCGCTCCGTGACCCCTCCCTCGACCGCACAGCAGGCGGAGACGACGTTGTGTGAACAAGCAATGAATGAAGATTCATAATTTCGGCAGGCGCGCTGGCCAACAGACCCACAGTTTGCTATCACGTTGGCCGGAAGGAGGCTCGCGCTTGCACAAACGAACGACGTGTCGACGAACGGATACTCGACCTCCCTCACCATGTACGACGCACGCAACGACGCAGAGCGCCCGAAACGCCTGCCCGTTGTCACTAAAAGTGTTGACATCTCTTCGCGACGCGTGGGAAAGAACCCCGCGCCTAATCCGCCCCAACCGACATTTTGTTGGTAGACACGGGCACGCGCCCCTCGCGCGCAGTCAGAACCCATTGGAGGAGACGCTACAATGCGAAGCCGTTTCCTGAAGATCACAATGTTCGTCGCCCTCGCTACCCTCATCGGGTTCAGCGCGTGCATCAACCCGCGTCAGGGCTACGCCCCGACGCAGCCGATCGCGTTCAGTCACCAGCTTCACGCTGGGCAGAACCAGATCCCTTGCCGGTACTGCCACACCAGCGTCGGGGAGGGTCCACACGCATCGGTTCCAAGCGTCAACACGTGCATGAACTGCCACAGCCTCGTGAAGACCAATTCACCAGAGGTTCGGAAGATTCACGCCGCGTGGAAGAACGACGAGCCGATCGAGTGGGTCAAGGTCCACGACCTTCCTGACCACGCGCGCTTCAGCCACCAGCCTCACATTACGGCTGGGGTCGACTGCGTCGAGTGCCACGGACAGGTCAACTCGATGGAGGTCATCGAGGTCGTCAAGCCGTTCAACATGGGCTGGTGCGTCAACTGCCACCGCCAGCCCGAGTACAACGCACCTGTCGACTGCGTGACCTGCCACTACTGATACGCCCCGTGGGTCCCTGCCACGTCACGAGCGACACGCGCGCACCGCGCCGACCTCGCTCAGGAACCACACGCAAGACCGAGGCTCGGTCCGGACGCACCGCGCGTCCACCGACTACGCGCCTCGCCCTGACCGCGACGAGCTGAAGATGAAGTACCCGAAGAAGGACGTCCCCGCCGACCTCCCCCGACACGCCTTCCCCGAGCCCGGCGCCGAGGTCACCCTCCGCTCGCGCGAGGATGGCGGCGTCACGGTCAGCTTCTCCGACGGCTCGGACGACCTCGTCGTCTCCCGCCGCGAGTTCGTCCGCATCTCGGGCGTCGCCGCAGCCACCGCCGCGATGGCGGGCTCCGCGTGCCGCAACCCCGTCGAGAAGATCGTCCCCTACGTCGACCGTCCCGAGGAGACGCGGATCGGTCAGTTCTCGAGCTACGCTACCGTCTGGAACGGCGTCGGCATCCTCGCAAAGACGCGCGCAGGACGCCCCGTCAAGCTCGAGGGCAACCCGAACCACCCGACCAGCAAGGGCGCGCTCAGCGCGCGCGGACAGGCCTCGTACGTCAACATGTACGACCCGAGCCGCTCCAAGTCCCCTGCCCTCGTCGTCGGCGACAGCACGGACGACCGCACGCTCGCAGAGAGCGACGCCGAGATCGTCAACCTGCTCAAGCAGTCGGCCTCGCGCGGCATCCGCATCCTGACGAACACGAACACCGGGTCGGCCCAGCGCGCGCTCCTCGCACGCATCACGAGCAAGCCCAACGTCAAGCACTACACCTACGAGCCGGTCAACGACGAGGCCTCCCTGGCCGTCCACGCCGCCGGCTACGGTATCCAGGGCCTGCCCCACTACCGCTTCGACAAGGCCGAAGTCATCGTCTCGCTCGGCTCGGACTTCCTGGGCACATGGCTCTCGCCCGTCGAGTTCGGCGGCCAGTTCGCGCAGAACCGCAACCCCGACAAGAAGATGAGCCAGCTCATCGCCTTCGAGGGCACGCACTCCCTGACC
>CAJXPN010000198.1 GCA_913058025.1 uncultured Myxococcales bacterium
CGGCATTCTTTTTCAAGCGATCTCAGACACTTCGGGGCTTAACCGGACACGCATGATCAAAGGGTTCAGGTTTTGGTGTGTTCGGTAGTCTTGAGTGTTTTGATGTGTCTGGCAATGCTCTAGGACGCGCTGGGGTTGATGTGCTTCTGGGTAAGAGTTGGATGCGTCATTTGAAACGTCTTGTGATGAGGAATTGCAATGTGTGTGATGAGTGCGTGCTTGGTATGATGCAGTCTGGCGCTTTGGATAGTGTTGTGAGTCTTGATTTGGGTTATAATGGCATTACGCTAAAGGGGGTCGGGTACATCGCAGAATCACGCTTTCTTACGGATTTGAAGGAGCTTTCTTTGTGGGGTCAAGGGTTCAAGGAAGATGTTCGGGAGTATTTGCTGTCGCGCCCAAACCTTGTTTCTTTGAAAAAGGTGCATCTGGCATGATCTTGGCTGTTTTGAACAGTGCTTCAGAATGCATAGCAAGAGCTAGTATTTGAGCCTCACAAGGAGATGGGCCATGGGAAACTCGTTGCCCGTCGAACTTCGAGAGCGAGCAGTCTTTGGAGCGAAGTTGTCCAGGTCCAAAAAGCTGTACCAGATTGGTTTTTGATTTGGGGTCCATGCGTGTTCGGTTAGACTCCGAAGCGTCTGAGGTCGCATTGAGAAATAGTACCGTGCAGAGGTAGTCAGTGTTGCCACACACCCTGGTGTCTAAGCCCCACAAGCTGGGATCAGCTCGAAACAGAGCGTAAAGTATGAGACCCGGCAAAGGAGTGTGCGATGGCGAAGCGAGGACCCAAGGGATACGCAGAGACCAAGATCGTGGCGGTCTTGAGAGCCGTCGAGGCGGCCCAATCCCAAGGCTAGACTATTCTGACCCCCATCGGAGTGAAGCAGCCCCCACGCTCAGCTCACGTATCCAGGTCCTCTCGCAGCTCCGAGAGGTAGTCTGGTCCTCGTCGGCGATGGGTCCGAAGACCTCCTCGGGCTCGTCGTTGCAGCTCAGAAGAGCTTGCAGGGTGTGGACGCCGAGCGTAAAATCTCTATCCGTCATCGTGTTCTTCTTCGAACAACTGCTGGCGATTTCGGTCGCAATGGACGCGGTGTCGGCTTTGCATTACGCACTGGCTGCTCGGTTCAGCTCCCCGATGCTCCCGCTTGATTTGCACAACGACAGAGACTTGACTCCACTTCGATGGTGGGCTGTTTGAAGTGGATGTGGTCATGTCGAAGGAGTGATCTTGTTTAGAGCTGTGTATGCCGATTCGGATTTGAGCAGCGATCTTGTTGAGGAGTCCATTCGGCTTGAAGGTGTCCTTTGTACTGGGCCGTTCGTACTGGTCGGCTATGCTTGGTATGGTTTTATGTCTGGGGACATCAGGTTGAGTTCAGATGAGTACGATCGGCTGTCCGCATTGTATCACATGTGTGTGGGCATAAGGCTCGTGGGTCGGTTTCTGATAGGTGTGCCGGGGGGGCTGAGTTTGAGTGGTGATGGTGATGCGCCTTGGGGATGGAGTTTGGCGGGTGATGGGGAGTATTTTAGTCACGTCCTTGGTCTTCCGAGTGTCAGCCCCGCGCGAGCTATGAAAGACACAGTTGGTACAATCGAAATGGTTGAAGCTTTGGAGCTTGAGGATGCAAAGTATGTGTCGGGTTTGGTTGGTTTTTTGGAGACGTGCTTCAAATAGAGACAGGCATTGATAACCACGATGGTTACTGCGTAATACGGCTTTGACGCCGAAGATGACGCCTTCGACGATGAGAGCTCACGCGTCGTGGGCGTGCTGGCGAGAACCCAGCGGCCACGTGGATCGATTCGCTGACGCCCATGAGGTGGAGATCGCCATGAGCATCACTCTGACCGACCTGTTCGACACAGTTTACGAGGCCGAGCTCGGCGCGGTCGAGGCGCTTGAGGGCCACGCGTGGATCGATGAGGTCCCCCGGCTGCGAGTTCGAGTCTATGAGGGCGACGCTCTTGTTTTCGTGAGCATCCACTCTATCGGGTTTCAAGGCGTCCTCGTGGAAAGGAAGAGCGGCCGTCGGATCGACATTGGCTCATCCATCGAGGCAGCGCATCAGGTGTGGGCACATGGTCTGGGCGTCGACCTCGAGGGTACCAACGACGTCCTGATCCACGCCTTCACGGACAAACCGCGGCTCGAGGCGTTGTTGGGTCGCCTCTACACCAGGCGTCACGTCGTCCGATCGATCCTCCCATACCTTGACGATCCTCCGGTCATGTTACGTGGAGTGCGGCTCTACCCCGCGATCACCTTGCTCTATGAGATGCTGCGGGACGGCGCGCTCACGATGGAACTCGACCCTACGAGCGAGCTCCCCGACGTCGGAGACCAGGCCGCGCCAAGCCGGCTCGAGTTCCTGCGCATTGCCCCGGAGGCGGCCGAAGACATGAACGCGCTGTACGGGGAGCTACGGAGCATGCTCGCCACGACCAACCCGGCGGTCTACGGGGAGGGTTGGCGGCTGCTTGAGTTGAGCCACCACGCCTTCGAACTCGATGAGCGGGTGTGGAGGGCGCAGTGGGCGCCCACCATCGAGCGAACCATGGCGAACATGCCCTCCCCGTTCATCGAGTTCCGCTCCATCGAGGAACTCGAGCGGGGTGTGCAGTTCCTCCCCGGGGCACGGTTCTCGCTCAACCTGAGCAACGGTCTTCTCGCTGGAGTGGGTACACGGGCGTTGGCGAACTGTCCGCTCGTCGCGTCGCTCACGACCCTCAAACTCCGCGCAAACTGTTTCGGCGATGAGGACGCCGAGGCGCTCGCCGGCTCGCCATACCTGCGCACACTGCTCCACCTCAACCTTGCCAACCACTTCATGACGCGCGAGGGCGTACAGGCGCTCGTGGGGTCGAGCGGCCTGCCTTCGTTGACCTCCCTCAACCTCAAGAACGGGTGCCACCGGCCGAGACCAGACACGCGGCGGAGGGTTGGGATGGGTGACGACGGTGCAAAGGCGCTGGCGTGGTTTTGCCAGCTCCCCTCGCTAAAGACGCTGAACCTGGCCCGCAACGGTATCGGCAACGAGGGCGCCAGATTGTTGGCCGCATCGAGGTCGCTCGCGTCACTCGTTTCGTTGAACCTCTCGAAGAATGAGATCGGAGAGGAGGGGCTGAGCGCGCTCGAGGGTTCCGCTGGCCTGTCCTCGCTGGAGGAGCTCATCATGCACCACCAGCGGACACGTGGGCGTTGAGGTGTTCACGCACGCGTGGGAGGAGGTAGGACGCTTTTCACTACGACCTACCCTCAACGCGCCCTCAAGCGTCGAGGTCCTCCCGAAGCTCCGAGAGGTAGCCCTGGTCCTCGTCGGCGATGGGTCCGAATGTCTCCTCGGGCTCGTCGTTGCCGTCGCTGTCCTTGCGCTTGCGGGACAGGAAGAACACGGCCGAGATCGCGAAGAGTAGGCCGAGCCCGAGCGCAGCGAGCAGGCCGTTGTTGTCCTCGGCGGGGGGCTCGACGATGCGGAACTCCTCGCCGTGAACGGCGAGGATGTTGGTCTTGATCTGCTCGCGTGAGAAGCCCTCGCGCGACATCTTGTGGATGTCGCGGCGCACGGTCGCGGCGTTGGGGGAGGGGCACATGTCCAGCGTCTTGCCCGGGCAGAACGGGCTGAAGATCTCGTTGCTGATCTGATCGGCGAGCTGGGCGGCGTCGCCGACCGGTCGCGGGGAGAAGGCGGGCGCGGCGCCGTTGGTGGCCGCGGTGCCCTGCGCGAACGCGGGCGTGGCGAGCGTGAAGGCGAGCATGAGCGCGCCGAGGGTGTGGGTGAGTCGTCTCACTTGGCGGCCTCCTCGAGCGCGTCTCCGAGCCAGGACTCGCGCAGGGCGAGCTGGGAAGGGGAGGGCGCGTCGACGCTGGTGATGGTGTAGGTGTCGGCCGGGGCCGCTCCCAGGACGACGTCCCGGGTGATCAGCTCGCCGCGGCGGAAGATGTGGAGGTGGATCGTGTCGCCTGGCGAGCGTCGCTTGAGCAGCGCCGGGAGGTCCACGAGCTTGCGGCCGTCGAGCGCGATGAGCTCGTCGCCGACGTAGACGCCCGCGGCGTGCGCCGGCGAGCCGGTGGGGACGAAGGAGACCGCCCCGCCGCGCAGCGTGGCGCCGAGCCAGGCCGGTGCGTCGTCGCCCTCGTGCGCGCGCTCGAGTTTGAGGCCGAACGGCGCGAGCGTGGCGTCGTAGTCGTATTCTTCGGTCGTGGCGACGAGGTGGTGGATGAAGGCGGAGGCGTCGACGCCCGTGGCGCGCTCGACCCACTCGGCGTAGCTGCCCTCGGCGTAGCCCTCGCCCGTCTCGACGAAGTGGCCCCAGAGCGCGCGCATGACGTCGTCGAGGCCGCGCGCGCCGTCGGTCCTGGCGAGCAGGTGTGCGTCGAGCATGAAGCAGGCGAGCTCGCCCTTGAGGTAGTAGGAGACCGACGAGTTCTGGGTGTGCTCGTCGCGTCGGTAGAGCTTGACCCAGGCGTTCAGGCTCGCGTCCTCGAGTGAGTGGAGCGCGCGGCCGGGGACGGCGTCGAGTGACCTGGCGTTCCCGGCGTAGATCTCGAGGAACTTGCGCGCGCCGATGAGCCCGCCGCGCACGAGGTTCTTGACCTCGTAGTACGAGGTGACGCCCTCGACGGTCCAGAGGTCGCGCGTGTAGTTCTCCTGCTGGTAGTCGAACGGGCCGAGCACGGCCGGGCGGATCCGCTTCACGTTCCACACGTGGTAGTGCTCGTGGCTGACCAGGCGCATGTAGTTCAGGTAGGACGCGTCCTGGATGTGGCCGGCGTCGTCGACGAGGTCACCGACTCGACCGTCCCTGAACCCCTCCGGGCTCCACAGGAGCACCGTCGAGTTCAGGTGCTCGAGGCCGCCGCGCCCGCCGCCCTTGAGGTGGACGATGAACGTATAGTGCTCGTAGGGGAGGGCGCCGCCGAAGGACGCGGCGTTGGCCTCGACGATGCGGCGGGTCTCCTCGATCATGCGCGCGTCGTCGTAGTTGGCCTCTCCGCCCCAGACCACGATCCGGTGGGGGACACCCAGGACCTCGAAGTCGAGCGAGGGCTCGGCGTTGATCTCCACGGGCGTGTCGAAGAGCACGTCCATGTCCGGCGCGCCGAAGGCGAGGCCGGAGTCGTCGAGCGGCTCGAGCCCACAGTAGACCTTCCAATCCTGCGGGATGCCCTCGAAGCGGACCTCGGCGCGCTCACCGATCCAGTCCTGGTGGTACAGGTAGGTCGAGGGCGCGTTGAAGAAGACGTGGGTGTCGTCGACGTGGTTCATGCGCACGGCGAGCTCGTGGGAGAAGAGCTCGTAGCGCACGTCGAGTGCGTCGGCGCCAGTGAGGTGGACGCGCCAGGTGGCCTTGTCGAGCTGGGTGACCTCGAGCGGGCGCCCGGAGGCGTCGGCGGCGCGGATGTTCTGGACGTGGCGCGCGTACTCGCGCAGCAGGTAGGACCCGGGGGTCCAGGCGGGCATCGACAGGTCGACGTGGTCGCGCGCGGCGAGCCCGTCGAGCTGCGTGCGCACGTGCAGGAGGTGGTCGTCGGGGTTGGGCGCAGAGATCGTATAGCGAAACATCATCATCCTCCGTGGGCTCGAGGTCCGCGTCGCGGACCACAACACACTAACCGCCCCCGCTCAGGTCGCAAGCGCGCTTGCGCCCACCCCCTCGGGCGGCTACATCATCGGGGAGACTTCAAGCGACGGAGATCGTGGATGAGTGAGCAGGTTCGAGACACGAAGGTTGGCGCCGACTCCACGATCCTCGTGACGGGTTTCCCAGGGTTCATCGCGGGGAGGCTGCTCGAGCGCCTCGCGAGCGCGCTCCCGGACGCCCGCTTCGTCACGCTCGTGCTCCCGCAGATGCGCTTCCAGGCCGAAGGCCAGCTCGCGCGCATCGCCGCGCGCGTCCCCGGATCGATCGACCGGTTCGAGGTCGTCGACGGCGACATCACGCTGCCCAACCTCGGGCTCGGAAAGAAGGGCTCCGAGGCGCTCGCTGCGCGCGTGGGCGTCGTCTGGCACCTCGCCGCGGTCTACGACCTGTCGGTCGCGTCCTCGGCCGCGTACACGATCAACGCGCTGGGGACCTCGAACGTGCTCGACTTCTGCGCGCGCTGTGAGGACTTCGCCCGCCTGAACTACGTCTCGACCTGCTACGTCTCGGGCGACCGCACAGGCGTCGTCCTCGAGGGTGAGCTCGACCGCGGGCAGTCCTTCAAGAACCACTACGAGGAGACGAAGTTCTGGGCCGAGGTCGACGTCCAGCGCCGCGCCGACGAGATCCCCAGCGTGATCTTCCGCCCCGGCATCGTCGTCGGGGACTCGAGGACCGGTGAGACCGGCAAGTTCGACGGCCCCTACTACCTCTTCAAGCTCATCGACCGGCTCCCCGAGCACGCGCCCATGGTCAACCCTGGCAGCGGCGACGCCGTCGTCAACCTCGTGCCCGTGGACTACGTGACCGACGCGCTCGCCCACCTCGGGCACACGCCCGCCGAGTCGGGCAAGGTCTACCAGGTCGCCGACCCCGAGCCGATGCGCTCGCGCGACATCCTCGCGCTCGCGCTCCGCCTCATGGGCCGCGCCCCCGCGATCGCGTCGCTGCCCGGCGGCCTCGCTGAGCGCGTCTTGAAGCTCGGCGTGTTCGAGCGCGCGCTCGACGTCCCCCAGGAGTCGCTCGCCTACTTCAACCACGACGCGCGCTACGACTCGACCGAGACCCAGCGCGCCCTCGCGAATACAGACATCCGCTGCCCGCACCTGTCCGAGTACCTCGGCCAGCTCATCGAGTACATGCGCGCCGCCTGAAGCACTCCCCTCGATACGAGGTCCGCGCCATGACTCGCCGCGCCAAGCTCTACGCCGCCCAGGTCTCCCTCTACAGCGGCAAGGCGCGCGCGTACCTGCGCTACAAGCGCGTCCCCTTCGACGAGATCCTCCCCTCCCGCGAGGCGATCGAGCGCGTCATCAAGCCGCGCACCGGCCTGCGGATGGTCCCCGTGCTCATCGACGAGGACGACGTCGCCGTGGGCGACACCACCGCCATCATCGACCACGTCGAGGCGCGCGTCCCCGAGCGCCCCGTCCTGCCGGCCACGCCGAAGCGGCGCTTCGTCGCCCAGCTCCTCGAGCTCTACGCCGACGAGTGGCTGCTCATGCCCGCGATGCACTACCGCTGGGCCTACCCGCGCCACCACCTGCTGTTCATCGCGCGTGAGTTCGGCGCGCTCTTCAAGCCGGACTGGCCCCCGGCCACGCACGTCCTCGCGGGCCTCCCGCTCGTGGCCTACTTCGGGCTCGCGCACGGACCGGCGCTGGGCATCGACAGGCACACCAGGCCCTCCATCGAGGCGTGGTACGAGCGCTTCCTCGCCCCTGTCTCTTATACACATCTGACGCTGCCGACGATCTACTCTGTGTA
>CAJXPN010000199.1 GCA_913058025.1 uncultured Myxococcales bacterium
CGAGATTTCTGCCTGTCTCGTGGGCTCGGAGATGTGTATAAGAGACAGGGGCGTCTTGTAGCCGCTCTGTGGCGTGGTGTAGTGTGGCGCCCGTCTCGAAGTATCCCAGAACGAACAATGAGCGCTCCGAGAGGACGCGCCTTCATTCGACCCTTACCTGCACAAGAGGAGTGGAGCCGACATGGCCAAGAAGAAAGAGAAGAGCGGCGTAGAGGACCTGCAGAGGCCCTCGATCGAGATGCTCTACGCCGACGAGATCGCCAAGCTCATCGAGTCGGACGGCGACAAGCCTCGCCCCGCGGGTTGGGCGATGACGCCCGACTCCGTGGTCAAGTTCGTGCTCGGCGACAAGACGCTCGACATCAAGGCGAAGTTCGTCGGGACGCGCCGCTTCGTGGAGCGCTGCGTCGTCGCGCTCGCGACCAACCGCGGCCTGATGCTCATCGGCGAGCCTGGTACGGCGAAGTCGTACCTCTCCGAGATCCTGTCCGCGGGCATCTCCGGTGACTCGACGCTCACCGTGCAGGGAAGCGCCGGCACGACCGAGGACGAGATCAAGTACTCGTGGAACTACGCGCTCCTGCTCAGCCAGGGCGCCACCCACGACTCGATGGTCCCCGCGCCGCTCTACCTCGGCATGGACGGCGGTAAGATCGTGCGCTTCGAGGAGATCACGCGCTGCCCGCTCGAGATCCAGGACACGATGCTCTCGATCCTCTCCGATCGTGTCATGCAGATCCCCGAGTTCAAGGGCGCCGACTCCAGCCTCTACGCCAGGGCGGGCTTCAACGTCATCGCCACGGCGAACACCCGCGACCGCGGCGTCAACGAGATGTCGGCCGCGCTCAAGCGGCGCTTCAACTTCGAGACGGTCCACCCAATAAACAACCTCAAGCAGGAGCGCGAGCTGGTCCAGCGTCAGATGACGCGCGAGCTCGAGCGCGCCGGAATCCCGGTCCGCGTCGACGCCGACATGACCGAGCTGCTCGTGACCACGTTCCACGAACTGCGCACCGGCAAGACCATCGGCGGCCAGGCCATCGACTCGCTCACCACGGTCATGTCGACGGCCGAGGCCGTCTCCGTGGGCTACGCCGCCAGCCTCCACGCCTACTACTTCGGGCAGAGCACGGTGAACCCAGGTCACATCGTGAACAACCTCGTGGGCTCGGCCCTCAAGGAGAACCCGGAGGACCTCAAGAAGCTGCGTCACTACTTCAACCAGGTCGTGAAGGGCCGCAAGGGCAAGCACTGGCAGGCCTACTTCAAGGCAGGCGAGAACATCCAGTGATCTGACGTGGGGAGCGCCTGGAAGCCAGTCTCCTGGGCGCCTCCGCTCCGCGACCCGCCGCCGGTCGACCTCGACCCCGTGTGCCCGAACGCTTTCGTAGGATGAATGACAGATGGCCGAGATCATCGACGAGCTGCTCAAGTGGGACGAAGAGGGGCGCCGCGTCCGCTTCTTCCCAGTGCGACACTACAGCCCCGCCAGCGCGCGCATGCTCGCTCAGTGGGCCAGGGAGATGAAGCCGAAGGAGATCCTCATCGAGGGCCCCTCCGACTACAACCCGCGCATCGAGGAGATGTACCTCGAGCACAAGCTCCCCGTCGCCCTCTTCACCTACCTACGCTACAGCGACAACACGCGCTCCTCGGCGTTCTACCCCTTCTGCGAGTACTCGCCGGAGTGGCAGGCGCTCCAGGTCGCCCGTGAGATCGGCGCGCCCGCGAAGTTCATCGACCTGCCGTTCTCGGCGATGGCGCGCTCCGAGCGCACCCACCGCTATCAGGATCGGGTCTTCAAGGAGCACAACTACATCGGCGCGCTCTGCGACAAGCTCCAGGTCGAGGACTTCGACGAGGTCTGGGACGTGCTCTTCGAGCTCGACCCCGACCTCACGCTCGAGTCGTACATGCCGAGGGCGCTCCACTTCGTCTACCAGCTGCGCTACATGGGCGGCCCCCCCAAGGACGAGGACGTCGCCCGCGAGGCCTTCATGGCCCAGCAGATCCGGGAGGCGCTCGATCGCCACGAGGAGGGCGAGATCCTCGTCGTCACCGGCGGCTTCCACACCCCCGCGCTCTACGCCAGGCTCAACGGCATCCCGCTCGACGACCTCTTCTGGCAGGACGAGGTCATCCTGAGCGACGAGGAGGCCGCCGCGCTCGTCGCCGCGCGCCCCCCTCTCCCCGAGGCCGATCCCGACGCCGAGCCCATCGAGCTCGTCGATCGAGGCATCACGCTCACCCCCTTCACCTACGACCGCGTCGACAAGATCAGCGGCTACGCCTCCGGCGTCCACGGGCCGCAGTTCTACCGCTACGTCTTCGAGACCCGGAACAAGGGCGAGGTCATCGACGGTGAGCCGCTGCTCTACGAGATCATCCGCCGACTGCGCGCCAAGGGTCAGATCTGCTCGACCTCCGACGCCATCGCCATCGAGACGACCGCCTGGGCGCTCGCCTCGATGCGTGGCCGCAAGGAGGTCTGGCGCTACGACCTGCTCGACGCCCTCAGCGCCGCCGTGATCAAGGAGGAGATGGCGGGCATCTACGACCACCCCGTGCTCTCGGTCGCGCGCGACGTCTTCAAGGGAGACCGCCGCGGCCTCATCGGCGAGGGCACCGACCTGCCCCCGCTCGTGCGCAACACGCGGCGTGAGCTCGAGGAGCTCGACCTCACACCCCAGCAGGAGCCGCGGCGCGTCACGCTCGACCTGCTCGAGGACAGCGACCGCAAGAAGTCCATCCTCATGCACCGCTGCAAGAGCCTTGGCATCGCCGGCTTCACCTACCTCGAGGGCACCGACCTCACCGCGCGCGACGACATGGCGCGGCCCCACGAGGTCTGGGAGATCCACTGGAGCCCCGACTACGAGGGCACGCTGATCGAGAACGCCGTCTACGGCGCCGATCTCGCCGAGGCCGCCGCGTCTCAGCTCCTCGAGCGCGCCCGCATGATCGAGCGCGACGCCGAGCAGGCCGCGCTGCTCGTGCTCGACGCGACCCTGATGGATCTCGGCGAGTCGACCGAAGAGCTCTTCGAGATGCTCCGGAACATCGTCCGCCTCGACCCTGACTTCTTCCACCTCGCGAAGGCGCTCAACCACCTCCTCTACCTCTTCGCGTTCGACGAGATCGTCGGCGCCAAGCAGGACGACGCGGTCGGTGAGATCCTCGGTGAGGCCTACAACCGCAGCCTGTTCCTCTTCGAGGGGATCGGCATCGTTCAGGACCGCGACCGCGACCTCATCGACGCCATCGGCACGCTCTTCCACGTGCTCCAGCGCTGCGAGGGCGAGCCCTTCGCCGACGTGGACCACTTCGCCGACGTCTTCGCGCGCTCGGGCGGCGACGACACCCAGATGCCGCTCGTGCGCGGCGCCGCGCTCGGCGCGCTCTACACCCAGGGTCGCCTCGAGCTCGAGCTCGTGCTCGCCACCTTGCGCTACTTCAACGACCCCATGGAGACGGGCGACTTCATGGTCGGCCTCTTCAGCCTCGCGCGTGAAGCCGCCCAGCGTGACCCGCGCCTGCTCGCGGCCGTCGACGAGATGGTCATGCCCATGAACGACGACCAGTTCATGGAGATCCTCCCCGGGTTCCGACTCGCGTTCACGTTCTTCACGCCCCGCGAGAAGCACAAGCTCATCGACATCCTGTTCCCCGGCCACCTGAGCGACTCCGATCGCGAGACGCAGCTCCCCAAGGTCGACCCGCTCGCCTACGAGCACGCCATCGAGCTCGAGCAGCGCGTCTTCGAGACGATGGCCCGCTTCGGCCTCCCGAGGCCGCGCTCCACGCCCGAACTCGTCGGCGACGCCGCCGAGCTCATCCAGCAGCCGCGTCACGTGCCTACCGAGTCGCTCCCGGCGCTGGTGGACACCCCCGACGACGTCGACGAGGCCGTCGTCGACGCTGCCGAAGAGGCCGCCGCAGACGTCGCGGCCGGCGTCGACCTCGACGCCGCCGAGGCGATCGTGTCCCCCGAGATCTCGGCCGCCTACGCGCTCCTCATCAACCCAGACACCGGGTACGATCCGCAGTCCTTCTCCAAGGAAGAGCGCATGAAGCGATGGCGCCTGATCCTGGGCGTCGGCTCGGAGGGCCTCCTCCCAGATCTCGACGAGCAGTGGGCTCAGCGTGAGCAGGCCATCGGCTTCCTCTACGACCGCGAGTACGGCGGCCGACGCAACATCCGCCGAGGAGGCGGCGGCTCCAAGCGCGGCGGCCCTCGCGGCGCGGGCAACGAGGGGTCTCAGATGACGGTCCCCGACTGGATCAACGAGGTCCACCAGCTCTTCCCCAAGCGCGTCATCGAGCGCCTCGAGCGCGACGCCCTCGACCGCTACCAGATCGAGGAGCTCGTCACCCGCCCGGAGCTCCTCGAGAAGGCCGTGCCGAGCACCACGCTCCTCAAGGCCGTCCTGCGGACCAAGCACCTCATGAACGAGGAGGTGCTCGTGATGGCGCGCAACCTCGTGCGCAAGGTCGTCGAGGACCTGATGGAGAAGCTCGCCCGCGAGGTGCAGCAGCCCTTCGTCGGCTCGATCAACCGCCGCCGCCGCTCCTTCGTCAAGATCGCCAAGAACTTCGACGCCGACGAGACCATCCGTCGCAACCTCAAGTTCTACGACCCCGAGCGCAAGTCCATCGTCATCCAGGACCCGTTCTTCTTCTCGCGCATCAAGCGCAACGTCGACCGCTGGCAGGTCATCATCGTCGTCGACGAGTCCGGCTCCATGATGGACTCGGTCATCCACTCGGCCGTGACGGCCTCGATCTTCTGGGGGATCCGGGCCATCAAGTCACACCTGGTGATCTTCGACACCGAGGTCGTCGACCTCACCGCCGACTGCTCCGACCCCGTCGAGACGCTCATGCGCGTCCAGCTGGGCGGAGGCACCGACATCGCCAAGGCGATGCGCTACGCCCACTCCCTCGTCGAGAACCCTCGCCGCACGATCGTGCTGCTGGTGACCGACTTCTACGAGGGCGGCTCTGTCGAGTCGCTCCTCCAGACCACCAAGGAGATGTGCGAATCTGGTGTCACCTTGCTCGGGCTCGCCGCCCTCGATGACACCGCCAACCCTAGCTACGACAAAGAGCTCGCGCAGCGCATGGTCAACCTGGGGGCGTCCGTCGGCGCCATGACCCCGGGTGAGCTCGCCGCGTGGGTCGCGGAGAAAGTGAGATGAGAAGAGACCTGCTTTCACTGACCGAAGAAGACCTCGCGTCCATCGGCACCCGCGGCCACGTCCGGCGCGCTCAGAAGACGCTCGAGAACCACAAGGCCGAGTGCACCTCGCTCGAGGAGCAAGAGGACGGAACCCTCGTCCTCCTGTGGTCCGACGACGTCACCTGCACGTTGTTCGCGGACCGCGTCCTCGCCGACGCGGGGTGCACGTGCCCCGCGCCCAACATCTGCCGACACATCATCCGCTCCGTGCTCCACTACCAGCAGCACATGGCCGATCACGTCGGCGAGCTCGGCGAGGAGGAGGCCGCCGCCGCCGCCGAGATCGCCATCGCCGCCAGCGAGCCATGGGACCCCGGCGCCATCACCGACGAGGCCCTCGAGGAGGCGCTCTCCAAGGTCAAGATGCGCAAGGCCCACAAGCACCAGCGCGACGGCGCCGTCGTCGAGCTCGTGCGCGGCCGCAAGCCGCTGGCGACCTTCCACAAGCTCGGCTTCACCCTCCGCTTCCAGGTCCCTGGCGACGTCCGCTACACGCGCTGCGATTGCGTCGACGACGCACCCTGCGAGCACGTCCCGCTCGCCGTCTGGGCCTTCCGCGAGCTCCCCGAGGACAAGCAGTCCGGCTTCGTCACGATGGGCCACGAGGAGGAGATCGAGACCCCGACCGAGCTCTTCGCCAAGGTCGCCCATCAGTTCGGTGAGCTCGTCGAGCACGGCTTCACGGGCACCCCGCCGGCCGCCATGGACCGCTTCGAGCAGCTCGAGGCCAAGCTCCGTGACGCCGAGATGGTCTGGCCTGCGTCGATCATCGCCGACATACGCCAGCAGTATCAGCACTACACGGGGCATGACGCCCGCTTCTCACCGACCGACATCGCCAACCTCGTCGGCGAGTTCATGATCCGCGCCCAGGCCCTCGAAGGCGACCAGACCGAGGTCCCGTCGCTCTTCATCCGAGGCTCCTCCGACGACATGAACTCCAAAATGGGTCAGACCGTCTTCGTCGGCATGGGCTGCTCGGTCACCAAGCGCAAGCAGTCCATCGTCGTCCAGGCCATGCTCCAGGATAAGAAGACGGGCAAGGTCGTCGCGCTCGGGCACGAGTTCGTCGACCCGAGCGAGGACGACAACATCGAGGCCTCGCCCTTGCACGAGCTCGGCTCCAAGCTCGTCATCCAGGGGCGCGACCTCGCCTCCCTGGGGCGCAGCCAGCTCGTCCTCAAGAAGGCCACGCTCGGCGCCGACCACGGACTCGAGCTCGGGCGCGCCCGCGCCTCGGCCTACCAGCAGACCTACAAGTGGGAGGAGCTCCTCGCGCCCGTGTTCGCCGAGGACTTCGACGAGGTCCGCGCCAAACTCCAGGCGCTCCCTCCCGCCTCGCTTCGCCCCCGACGCGTCGGCGAGGACTTCCACGTCGTGCCCATCAAGCGCGTCCAGCGCGCGTCGTTCTCCGTCCGCGACCAGGCCATCATGGCCACCATCGTCGACGACCACGACCACACCGCGCTCATCTACCACCCCTACACCGACCGCAACCGCCAGGGCACCGAGCGCCTGCTCGCGATGCTCGAGCGCTACCCGGACAAGATCAAGTTCGTCTCCGGCACGATGCACGTCGGCGCGCACGGGCTGATCATCGAGCCCGCCGGGCTCGTCTTCGACCCCGATGACGATCCCGACGCGCGCATCCTGGTCCAGCCCTGGGTCGACCCGTTCATCGACCGCAGCGCCACCGACACCGAGCTCGGCGCTGCTCGGCCCCCCCTCGACCCGATCGACATGTTCCGTTCGGAGCTGTCCCAGTCGCTCGGCGAGCTCTACCTGCTCGGTCTGAACCACGTCGACGAGCAGACGCGCAAGCGCTTCGAGCGCCTGCTCGCCTTCGGCGTCAAGTTGGGCATGCGTGAGATGCTCGCGCCCCTCGCCGACGTCGTCACCACGCTCGACCCCGACCACCAGATGCCCGGGGACCACGAGCCCGGCGTCGCCGTCCTTGAGACGAGCGTCGTCAGCAAGCTCCTCCAGGAGCTCGCCTGAGGCCCGCGCGGGGCGAGGTGGCCTCTCAGCCTCCTCGCTCCGCGTACACCAGCGCCTCGAGCCGCCGGCCGTAGCCCTCGAGCTCCGGCCCACCGTCCCCCAACATCTGGGCGAATCCCTCCGCTGTCTCTTATACACATCTGACGCTGCCGACGATCTACTCTGTGTAGATC
>CAJXPN010000200.1 GCA_913058025.1 uncultured Myxococcales bacterium
TCTACACAGAGTAGATCGTCGGCAGCGTCAGATGTGTATAAGAGACAGAGATGGGCGAGCCACCCATGGCCGAAGACCCCGAGGTCGCGCACGAGCTGGGCAACGAGCGCGTCCAGATCACCAAGGGCGACGTCGCGCGCACCCCCAGCGAGGGCCGCCGCTCTCCCTTCGACGGGCCCCCGGAACCTGCACAGATCCAACATATCGCCGGGGGGATCCCCCGCTGACTCTGCGCGCGCAGGTAGGCTCGCCCGACGATTCGTCGGGTAGCTGCGGCCGCGGGCCGGCTCCCTTGTGCTCGCCCAGGCGCGCAGCTAAAATCCAACATCGAAACCTCCCAAACACCTCCCGATGAGGCGTTCACGTCGTGGCGTACGCTCGCGCATGGCGCATGCCCTCCAACGTCACGTGGTGAGTTGGAAGTGGACGACCCGTCGTCGGTAGGTCTGGCGGCCGAGACCATCGCCCCAACGCACACGACGAGACGACCCATGACGAACGAGAAGCCCGAGATCACCGTCCCCAAGCCCTGCGCTGCCCCCTGGGACGAGATGCATGACCGCGGCGACCGCAGGCTCTGCGACCACTGCGACACCGACGTCCACGACCTCTCGCTGCTCACACGCGACGAGGCATACGCCCTCGTGGAGAACGGCGGCGAGCACCTCTGCGTGCGCTACGCCCACATCGACGGAGAGGTGCTCTTCAAGGACTCGACCTCGCCCGCCTGGCGCCTCTCGCGCCAGCTCGAGGGCGCAAAGAAGCTCCTCGCCGCCGCCGCGCTCATCGTCCCCATGCTCGCCGCCTGCGAACCCGCTCAGCCCGAGGCCACGCCCGAGGCCGTCACGCCCATCTCCATCGACGCCGGCGGCGCCTCGCTCAAGCCTGGCGCCGGTATCGCACCTGCTTTCGACGAACCCGCGACCCCAACCAGTGAGGCAGACGAGGTGGTAGGAAAGGTCGCCGAGAGCGAGCCCCCAGAAGGCCCCGAGCTCGTCGACGTCGAGAAAGACACGCCCAAGTCCGTCACGCCCAAGAAGATCGTCAAGCCGAAGGACCCCAGGAAGAACATCGTCGTCGGGAAGCCCGCCATCAGAGACCCGAAGGACCTCGGGCCGACGAGGCACAGGAACACCAAGGGCAAGCCGGCGTTCCGCGTCGGGAAGCCCGCGCCGAGGCTCGACGCCTTCGAGGACGATGTCTTCTGAACCGCCTCGACCGGCTTGCCTGAATCGAGCGAAACCCCTAGCCTATTCATGAGGTTGCTCTCTCCCAACACCCTCCCGAGGTCAACCATGAAGGCGCCCCTCTCATTCGTCTGCCCGCTGACGCGCTCGGATCTCGACGGCCTGGCCACCATGGGCCACTGCCCCCAGTGCGACCTCGACGTCCCCGACCTCTCCAGCCTCACCGCCTCCGAAGGCCAGCGCGTCCTCCACGCGCTCCGCTGCGCCCACGAGCTCGGCGCCGACCTCCACTTCTGCGCCTCTCGCATCGTCGACGAACACGACGACGTCCTCTTCGCCGACCCGAACGCGCTCCCCGAGGACCTGCCGCCCGAGGTCGCCTCGCTCTTCGACGACCGCGCGACCTTCCTCCTCGCGCTCTCCGCCGTCGCAGCCCTCGGCTTCTCACTCAACTCCGTGATGCTCTCGAGCATCTTCTCCCCGACCGATCCGGGCCTCGCCGTCTTCACCCTCGACGCCGACGGCCCACGCTTCGAGCCCGAGCGCGCCGACGCACACGCCGACGCGATCGACGCCGGCCACGACGCCTGGGTCACCATCAACCTCGCAAACATCCGCGCCGACCTCCTGGGCGTCACCCGCGAACCCGCCCCACCGGCCCCTAAGCCGGGCGAGCTCGCCGACGCAGAGCGCACGCGAGAGGCACGGATCGAGGCCGCCAAGCGCGACGCCGTACGCCAACGCACCATCGAAGACCGCGCCCGTGAACGCGCCGCTCTCTCCAGACGCGACGCCGAGGACGAGGCAAGGCGCGCGCGCCTGCGCGCGCCAAAGAAGAAAGCCATCGGGATGGGCATCATGAGCTACTGACACTGGGCACGAGACACGGCACCTGGAGAGACCCATGAAAATCGACCTCGACTTCACCTGTCCGCTGACACGCTCGGACATGGAAGGCATCGCCACCATGGGCCACTGCCCCCAGTGTGACCTCGACATCCCCGAGCTCTCCAACCTCACCCACGCCGAGGCGAAGCGCGTCCTCTCCGCCGTCGAGTGCGCCCAGGACATGAGCGACAACCTCCACTTCTGCTCCGCCTACGCGCAGGGCGAAGACGGCGACGTCCACTTCGTCGACCCGAACGCGCTCCCCGAGGACCTGCCGCCCGAGGTCGCCTCGCTCTTCGACGACCGCGCGACCTTCCTCCTCGCGCTCTCCGCCGTCGCAGCCCTCGGCTTCTCACTCAACTCCGTCCTCATCAGCCAGGTCTATGCTCCCGTCGCCTCCGGCGCCGACGTCTTCACCCTCGACTCCAGCGGACCACGCTTCACGCCCGCCCAGGCCGAGCGCGACGCCGACGCGCTCGACGCCGGACACGACGCCTGGGTTACCATCAACCTCGCCAACATCCGCGCCGACCTCTCCAGCGTCTTCTCCCCCGAGCTCACCCCCGAGGACCTCGCCGAGTCCGAGCGCGTCCGCCAGGCCCGCATCGACGCCTCCATCGAGCACGCGCGCGTCGCCCGGGCTCGAGAGGCGCATCGCTTGCGCCAGGAGGAGCGCGCGCGCGCTATCTCGAAGGCCAAATGGCGGCACATGCGCGGCAAGAGGGTCAGGCGGACCTACGTCGATCCCATATCCGGCAACGACAAGTAGACCCCATGTCCACGCGCCTGCTCATGCACCCCGAGCGCCCCGAGGCGCTCATCGCGCGCCGTGACGGCGCGCTCGAGCGCGTCTCACTCGGCGACCCCTCACCGCTCGCTCGCCTCGCGCCGCCCGACTCCGGCGCCCGCGTCCTCTGCTCGGGCTCCCCCGGCGAACACGCGGACGTCCTCTCCGGCTCCGACTCCCACTCCATCCACCTGTCCGCCTGGGACGACCTCTCACCGCTCGCGCTGATGAAGCTCGGGCGGTCATGCTCCGCCTGGACCGCGCTCACGCGCGCCGACCACACCGGCTGGCTCATCGGCGCCGACGACTCCGGCACCGTCCACCTCCTCGACCGCGAGCGCGCGCGCCACCACGTCAGCCAACTCGACGGCATGCGCGGCCGCGCCGTCGCGCTCGACCCCACCGGGCGATGGGCCGCCGCGCTCCTCTCCGACCCGAACCGCGGCGCCGTGCGCATCTGGCGCCTCGATGAACACCCCTCACTCCACGCGCGCTCACTCGACATCCGGCACTCGCGCTCCCCCATCCGCTCGCTCGCTGGCGCCCACGGCGCGCTCGCCTTCGACGCCCACGGCGACCTCCTCTTCTCCTACCTCTCGTGCTCTTCGCTGTCTCACTACCCCGACGGCTGGCGCGCCACCGTCACCGCCCACGAGGCCGAGTCCGGGCGCCTCGTCTGGTCCTCGGACATCGACGGCCAGATCACTGGCGACTGGCGCCCCCTCGACGACCTCGACCTCTCCGGCGGCGCCCTCCCCACCGAGCTCACGCTCACCGACTCGGGCGCCGCCCTCGCGCTCGGCTCCTCACGCGGCTGCGTCATCTGGCTCGACCCACGCGACGGCGCCCTCCGGCGCGTCCACCACACCGGCTCGACGAACCACATCGCGCACCTCTCCCACGCGCACGACGGCGCGCTCTGGGCGCTGACATCACTCGGCGCGCTCCTCCCCATCCCCGATCCCTCACATCGCTGAAATACCAGCGCCTCGTCTCCTTATTAGCTGACCGGCGCCCACGCGCACGGACACGGAAGGAACCACCCAAGGAGCTCACGATGGCGCGCACGCCCGTCACGATCGTCGCCGTTGGCGACGTACACGGACACCACAGACGCATGGTCGCGCTCGTCGAACGCTGGACCACGCACCACGGCGTCGTCCCCGACGCCGTCATCCAGGTCGGCGACTGCGAGCCCCACCGCCACCTCGATGACCTCACGACCATGGCTGGCCCCTCCAAACACAAGCGCCTGGGCGACTTCGCCGACTTCCACGAGGGGCGCTCGCGCTTCCCCTGGCCCGTCTACTTCATCGGCGGCAACCACGAACCCTACGGCTGGCTCGATCAACACCCCGACGGCTTCGAGCTCACACACAACTGCCACTACCTCGGCCGCGCTGGCTCGTTCGAGGTGCGCGGCGTCCGCGTCGTCGGCCTCACTGGCATCTACTCCTCCAACGCGCCCGCCTCTCGACCACACCCGAACAGCATCGCCCGCCACTCGAACAAGGACCACATCTGGACGCTCCCCGAGGACGCAGACGTCGCCCTCGACGCCGGCCCGGCGCACGTCCTCATCACCCACGACTGGCCCGAGGACGTCCTCGCCCAGGCAAGCGCCATGGACCGCAGGCGCCACGACACCGGCAACCCGCACGCGCAAGCGCTCCTCGAGCTCCTCCAGCCCAGGTTCATGTTCTGCGGGCACATGCACACGCGCCACGAGCGCGCCATCGAGCACGACGACGCCCCGCCGACGACCTTCGTCGGCCTCGACCACATCCTCTCCGGTAACGACGCCATCTACGGCTTCTCCATCACGCCATGACACACCACGACCCCACACGACGCGAGCTCTCCATCTCGCCGCTCGAGGGACACGAGCACCTCTTCGCCCTCGGCGACGCGCCCGACCTCGACGTCTTCCGCCGAAGGCTGAACCGCCGCCTGATCGCGATCGGGGCTCCCGCCGTCCACGAGACTCGCCGCCGCGGCGTCGACCACCCCGGCGACTCACTCCTCTTCTACACCCCTACCGGCGCCTACATCGCGACCGCTCACCCGATGACCTGGGAGGTCGCGCCACACCCGCTGCTCACGCTCGAGCTCGTGCACCACTGGGACGTCCGCGAGTTACACATCGACCCGGTGCGCCTCTCGACGCTCAGGGCGCTGCGCGCCAAGCTCGCGCGCAAGCGTCGGCACGCCGACTTCCTCCGACCTCGCGTCCCCGTGCAGCACCACCGCGAACGCGGCGCGCCCTCCGAGCTACGCGCTCGGATCTCGGGCCTCGAGTTCGAGCTCGACCGCGCCCTCGCCACGCGACACCACTACAGCGCGCGCGGGGAGCCCCCGGCCTGGCACCTCGCCCAGATCGTCTACCCTCCCTACCTCCTGAACAGCAGCAACCACGTCTTCCGCGGCTACGACGGCCGCCACCCCCTCGACCATGCCGCCGAACACGTCCTCCGCTGGCACACCTCCCACGCCAACCCCGCCAACCCCGCGCTCTTCACCTTCATGAGACCGTGACGCACGCGCACATCACACAGGAGATCACCATGAGCTGGGCCACGGCCCACATCACCAGACTTCAACGCGGAGAGACCGTCTCGTTTCGACCCCGCGGCGACTCGATGCGCCCCAGGATACGCTCAGGACAGCTCTGCATGGTCGCGCCCGTCGACCCCGACGACCTCTCCGTCGGCGACGTCGTCCTCTGCAAGGTCCGCGGCAACCAGTACCTCCACATCGTGAAGGCGCTCCAGGGGGGCCGGTTCCAGATCGGGAACAACCGCGGACACATCAACGGCTGGATCGGCGCGGGCGGCATCTTCGGGCGCCTCGTCTCGGTCGAGTGACCCTCACGCCCCGAACGGCCTCGCCGCCATCTTCCGATCCGTCAGGTCCTCCAGCCACGCCCGCTCCCGGCGCGTCAGCGTCGGCATCTCCTCGCCGTCCCCGGGCTGCGCAGAGAACGCGAGCACCAGCCCGCTCACGTCGCGGCGCGCGATGATCGGCTCGAGCCCCACGAACTCGTTGGCGTGACGCGCGGCGCCAATCCTGAGCGCCGCCTCCATCAACACGAACCTCAGACCTCCTCCCTCGGGCAGCCACCTCACCTCCAACGACTCGTGCCACGCGTCACGCACGAGCTCGAGCGCGCGCTCTCGCAGCCGCCTCGCGCGGTCGATCGCCTCCGGCGCGCCCTCCAGATCACCCACCGGGCGCGCCCCCAGCGCTCGCCTCATGTCCGTGCGCAGCATCGACTTCGCCGCCCTCGCCTCCGCCCTGGGCATGTACTCCGAGAGCATCCACGCCCTCCTCCAACTCCTCGCCGCGAGCTCCGAGCGGAAGTCTCCGAAGCCCAGACCGCTCCCCTCGAAGTACCTCGCAGCCACGTGCCTCAGCGTCACCCAGCGGACCCCTCGGTCCCCCACCTCCACGTAACCCGACGCCCCGTTGAACCTCGACGGCGTCACCTCGAGCTCGTAGTACGCGTCCTCCTCGGACAGCACGCACTTGAGCACGCGCAGCGCCCCCGGCGGGTCCGTGAGCATCCGCTCGCTCACCTCCAGCGCGTTCCCGTACATCGGCCTGTGCGACTCGAAGTCCCAACCGAACACGCGCCTCACGCACATCTGCGCCGACCACGACCTCGACTCCACCGCGACCTCGGGGAGCGACCCCTCCGCCTCGTCCACGTAGTGCGCCTCCATCTGAGGCTCGCACCGATACACCAACCTTCTCGCCCTCATACACTCCTCCAACGAACACTCCGAACCCCCAGCTCACATTGTGCGCGCGCGCACGCGCGAGGGCCACACCTCGTCCGCTCGCCATGCGATCAACCGACAGAGACTCGCGCCACCACGCACCTCGGTGCTACCTTGCCCCCGTTGACCCCTCTCGACAGGAGCACCCGTGACACGGCGCACCCACACCATCGCCCTCCTCGCCCTCCTCTGCCTCACGGCTTGCGAGGAGCCAACGCCCGCCGCGAAGCCCGGGGGCGACGCGCCGGCCACCACGACCGCCGCGCCCGACGAGGCAGTCCTCGGCATCAAGCACCCCGACAACGACACGATCCTCATCGGGCTCGTGCGCGGCGCGCTCGACTCGTGCCGCTGGACGAAGAAGTCGGGCGTCGACCGCAACTGCGCGCAGTACAAGGCGTTCGCGGTGGAGAAGGCCGCCGAGGGCAAGGCCGCCACGCTCACGCGCCTGCTCCAGGACGAGGACCACCGCGTGCGCTGGCTCGGCGCCGACGCGCTCATGGCGCGCGCCAAGGGCCACCGCGCCGACCCCGCGCTCACGCGCGTCATCCTCTCCAGCGCCTCGCTCGAGAAGGACCCCCACGTCATCAAGCGGCTCGCCGTCGTCCTGAACAACCTCGACGCCGAGGCCACCGGCACCCGCGAGGACCTCCTCACGCTCATGAAGACGCACCCCGAGCGCGCCATGCGCCTCGAGCTCGCCAAGCTCTACATCTGTCTCTTATACACATCTCCGAGCCCACGAGACAGGCAGAAATCT
>CAJXPN010000201.1 GCA_913058025.1 uncultured Myxococcales bacterium
ACTCGGGTGCTCACGCGCGCGCCGCTCACGCGGCTGCGCTCGATCCGGCTCACCGCTGCGAACACCGACGCCACCGACGAGCTCGCCGAGTCGCTCGAGACGCAGGCAGAGGGCCCGCTGCGCGCGCTCGAGCTTCGGGAGTGTCAGATCACGTCGCGCGCGCACGGGCTCCTCGCGACATCGCGCGCGTTGAGTGGGCTCGAGATGCTGGCTCTGCCACGCACGGTGATGAGCGCGGAGCACGTCGCGTGTTGGGGCGAGGGGGCCGTGTGGCAGGGACTGAAGTCACTGGACCTCTCGGACAACGCGATCGGCCGCACGGGAGCGAGCAGGCTCGGGGCCGCCCCGGCTGCCGAGCTCGAGCACCTCTCGCTCGCGTCGTGTGGGCTCGACGCCGAGGCGCTGCGCGCGATCCTCGGCTCAGGGGGGCTCCCGAACCTGAGGACGCTCGAGCTCGGCAGGAACGCCTGGTCGAAGAGCTGCTGGGAGGTGCTCCAGGCCGCGCCGCTCGACGCGTTCGAGCGGCTCAACCTCGACGGGACCGATCTCGGCGCCGAGCTCGAGGGGCCCCCGGCGCGTGGGTGGCGCGCCCCGGTGCGCGCGATCTCGCTCCGGAGCGCTCGCCTCGACCCGACGCACGTGGCGCCGCTTCGTCGTGTGCTCCCGCGTTCGCCGCGCGAGCTCGACGTCGCGGGGAACCACCTCGGCGCGCGCGCGGCCGTGGCGTTGCTCGAGGGGCTCAGCGTTGGGTCGCTCGAGGTGCTCTCGCTGTCGAGGAACCCCGTATCGAACGAGGGGATCGCGCAGGTGCTCGGCGCGCTCGAGGGCGTCGTTCGCGCGCTGGAGTGAGCGGTCGTAGAGCGTGGAGTAGGCCCAGGTGATCGATGACGCGGCGGCCACGACGCCGAGCGCGTTGATGGCGTGGCGTGGGACGAGCGGCTCGTTCATGACGACGCTCGCGCCCAGAGTCATCCCCTGCGCGTGCGCCCACCACATGGCCAGGACGCTCAGAAAGCTCAGGATGCCCCACATCGCGCTCTGCCGCCCGACGGAGAGGAGCGCGGCGGCCAACGGGATGAACAGGACCCAGTAGACGTCACCGCTGAAGATGCCGCCGCTGAAGAACGCGGAGGTGATGACGGTGAATGCGAGGGTGAGGACCGAGACGAACGCGAGCTTGGAGGAGTAGCCGAAGCGGCGCTCTGCCCAGATGAGGCCGCCGACGATCGGGATGACGCCCATGTTGAACGCCCACGACCCGACCGGGAGGCCGAGGGAGAAGTTGATGATGGCGAAGGCGGCGTTGACGATGAAGAACGCGATGGCGCAGATGACGAAGACGCCGGATCTGGTCTCGTGGGTGTCGTGGTCGTTCGCGGTGGTGCGCTCAAGGGGCAAGGTTCACTCCCTGGATTGGCGCTCGGGCTCGGGCTCTGTGGGGGTCCGCCGGACTGCGGACTCCGTGAGCGCGCGGTAGGGGACGAACGCGCGCGACTTGGGGCCGTCTTCGAGCACGACGCCCGAGGGGGCGAAGTGCAGGAGCTGCCCGCGGACGCCGCCGACCTCGAGCCTGTCGCCCGTGGAGAACGTGCGCCGAGCGTAATAGCCCGCGACGAGCTGGGAGAGCAGCGGGGCGCCGCCGATCGAGAAGGTCAGCGAGGCAGCGAGCGCGATGGAGGCGAAGGCCAGGGTGATGAGCGTGTGGATGAGGCCGACCTCGAAGCCGATCTGTTCGGCGGCGATGGAGGCGGAGACGACGGTGATGAGCGCGCCGACGGCCTTGCCCACGAGCTCTGGCTCCTCGACGTTGGGTCGGCGCGTGAGCGCGGCCTTGATGGCGCGCGAGGAGAGCTCGGCGCCGACGAGCCCCGCGCCCAGGATCCCAGCGGCGGTGAAGAGCCTCGGTACGAAGGCGAGGGCCGCGTAGAAGAGCGCGGAGACGCCTGTCCAGCCCATGAGCTCGGCGACGAGGTAGGCGGTCGAGGCGACGCCGAGCCACCAGACGAGGCGCGCGAGGACGAGGTGGAGCCCGCCGGAGAGGCCGAGCTTCACGAGGAGGCTCTCGGCGCCGAGGGTCGCGAGCTTGTCCTCGAGCGCGAGGCGTTGGGTCGCCCACTTCGCGGCGCGCGAGAGCGCGAGCGAGAGCGCGACGCCGATGAGGAGCGTGGCGGCCAGCTTGGCCGCGATGGGGCCGACGGCGACGAGCCAGTCGGTCGCGCGGCCGGCGAGGTCGAGGTCGGCGATGGAGTCGAACAGGCTCATGGGGTACCAGGTTCAGGCGGCCTCGTAGGCCTCTTTGAAGTAGTCGCGTGCGCGCTTCAGGCGCATCTTCGTGGCGGACTTGCCGAGCTCGAGCTGCGCGCCGATTTCATCGAGCTCGAGCTCCTCGACGTACCGTAACACGATGATCTCCCGGTAGGGGTAAGGGACCCGTGAGAGGGCGTCCGCGAGCGCGTCGCGATCGTCGACCCGGCTCTGTTCGCCCCTGGCGCCGTCGAGGTGGTCGAAGTCGCCGGGGTCGACGGGTTTGTCCGAGCGCTTGCGGTGGTGGCTGTAGGCCTCTCGCGTGGCGATGGTGCGCAGCCAGGTCTTCAGAGAGGAGTCGCCGCGAAACTTCGAGAGCGCGAAGAAGACGCGGGTGAAGACGTTCTGCGCGAGGTCCTCGGCCTCCTGGCGGTCGCCCACGAGGTTGGTGAGCATGCCGACCATCCAGCGCTGGTGGCGCTCGACGAGGACCTGGTACGCCTGAGACGACTCGACCGACTCGCCGACGATGAGCTTGACCAGTTGCTCGTCGGTGTAGTCACCGCGCAGCTCTTCGAGCGCGACGATGAGGTAGTTGAAGATGTGGCGAAGCGCGAACACGTGGGGCCGACCTCGGCGTAAACAGTCTTTCACACACGTGTGTTTTAGGACAAAGTCCCACGGAAATCCACCTCATGAAGGTGCCGCCCGCGCGGGGCTCCCTCTGGCACGTGAAATCCGTGTGACCGGACGCGACGCGAGGGCGTCCTTGATGGAATGATACGTCAGCGTGTTGATGTCGCAAGGAGTGGAACGTGGCGAGCGGTCGTGAGGACAGCCCCCCAGAAGATCTGGAGGAGGACGAGGCGGAGGTCTATGCTCTGCTCGGCGCGTTGCGGCGCCAGATGATCGAGCTCGTGGACGACTTCGCGGAGGTCGTGGTCGGGCGGGTCGAGCGCCGCCAGCGTGACCTCGCGAGGTTGAGGAGCCCGGACCCGGGCGAGGTGGTGTCCTCGGGGGCCTCGGACCTGCTCAACGTGCTGGCGCGTTTGCTGGGCATGTCCCGGGACGGCGCCGCGCAGGAGCCTGACAGCGAGTCCGAACCCGTCGACGATGTCGTCGGCGACGCCATCGATGATGAAGTCGAGGAAGAGGAGTGAGCGTTGAGTGAGCCGAACGCCGAGGCGGGCTGGTCGTGGGCTGGCGCGCTGTGGGGCGCGGCGCCGACGGCGTTGGGGATCGTGGGAGCGTTGCTCCTGGGCGCGCTCGGCTCGATCGTGGCGCGGCGCGTGGTGGCTGGGTTCATCGACCGCAGCGGCCTCGAGGTCGCGGCCGAGCGGGCCGGCGCGGCGCAGGTGCTCTACAAGATCGGAGTGCGCGGCGGGGTCGCCGCGTTCGGCGGGCGCGTGGCGGGCTGGGTGATGTGGGGCGTCGCGTTGTACGCGGGGCTCTCACAGCTGGGCCTGGACGTGGTGAACCGGTCGATCTCTGGGGGCGTGGCGATGCTTCCCCAGGTGGCGGCGGCGGCGCTCATCATGGGCGTGGGCGCGATCGGCTCGGGCGCGCTGCGTAAGATCGTGATGGGCGGCGTGAGCGAGGAGGATAGCCCGAGCAAGGCGATGGCCGCGCGCGTGTCGTCGTGGGTGCTCATCGGGCTCGTCGCGTCGATGGCGCTCGGCCAACTCGGCGTGGCCGTCGACCTCGTGAACCGGTTGATCGCCGTGCTCTTCGCCGCGCTGGCGCTAGGGGCCGCGGTGTGGTTCGGGCTCGCGGCCCGCGCGGCCTTCGGGAACGTCTTCGCGCGCCACTACGCGATGAAGCTGCTGCGCGTGGGCGACGAGGTGCGGCTCGCGGAGCACGAGGGGATCGTGAGCCGTTTCTTGCCCCAGAGCCTGGAGATGATCGTCGAGGGCGGCGACCACGTGCTCGTCCCCTACTCGGCGTTGATGTCGAGCTCGTTCATGTTCGAACCGGCGTCCGAGGCAGACGTCTGAGGCTCGACGCTCGCCCCCCTCGGAGCGTCCGCTTCACCCTCGCCCGCCCCCTCCGAACAGCGCGTGCGCGTGCTCGGTCGTGAAGTCGATGAACGCCCGGACCTTCGGCGGCACGATCCTCGTGGCCGAGTAGACCAGCGAGAACCACTCCTCATAGAGCACCTGCCCCGGCAGCACCTGGACGAGCTCGCCGCGCTCGAGCTCGCCACGGGCGAGGACGCGAGGGGTCATGCCGATCCCCAGGCCGGCGCGGGCCGCCTCGTGGACGAGGTCGTGGGAGTTCGTCAGCAGCTTCACGCGCGAGGGCATGTACGAGGTCCCATCGCGCACGGTCCAGGGTCGGGTGAGCCCGTCCTGCCCCGTGGCGAGCAGCGCGTCGTGCGCGTCGAGGTCCTCGACGCGCGCCGGCGCCACGCGGCGCTTCAGGTAGGACGGGCTCGCGATGAGGATCATGTCGTCGACGAGCAGCCGCCGCATCACGAGCTCGCTGTTGTGGTCGAGGCCGACCTGGAGGCCCACGTCGAAGCCGCCGGCGACCAGCTCGCGCACGTCCGCGTCGAGCACGAGCTCGACGTCCACGTCGGGGTACGCCTGCTCGAAGGACACGAGCAGCGGCAGCAGGAGCCGCTGCGTGTCGATGATCGGGGCGACCACGCGCAGCAGGCCGTGGGGAGAGGCCGCCGCGTGGAGCGCGGCGTCCGAGGCGCGCGAGAGCGCGTCACGCGCGGCGATCGCGTGGGGCAAGTAGGCCTCGCCCGCGCTCGTGAGCGAGAGCCCACGGGTCGTCCGCGTGACGAGCTGGACCCCGAGTGATTCCTCGAGCGCGGCGAGCCGGCGAGCGGCCGTCGCGCGCGTGACGTGGGTCGCGCGCGCGGCCGCCGAGATGCTGCCTCGCTGCGCGATCTCGACGAAGAGCAGGGCGTGCTGGATCTCGGACATGGTCCATCTCCGATACACAGTGTCACGCGCATGGATCGGGTCCGCGCGTAACGTCTTGCTTAGGATCAGTGTCCTATGGAGGCGTAGCGGAGGCCGAGGTGGTCCCCGCGCAGACCCCCCGGAGGTACCATGAACGTCGTGAGAGCCACCACGAAGATCCCCTCGCCGCGGGCTGTCCCGCTGCTCAAGAACCTCGTCGTGCTCGACGTCGACAGGCCCGTGCGCTCGCTGAACCGGCTGAGCGCGATCCACGGCCCGATCTACAGGATGGAGCTCCCGGGGCGGTCGTTCATCGTGCTGGGGGACCACGCGCTCATCGACGAGGCGTGCGACCCGGAGCGGTTCACCAAGGCGATGCCCGCGCCGCTGGTCAAGCTCAGGGAGCTCGCCGGCGACGGCCTCTTCACCGCGTACAACGACGAGCCGAACTGGGCCAAGGCCCACCGCGTCCTCATGCCCGCCTTCGGGCTCGAGGCGATGCGCGGCTACCACGACATGATGCTCGACGTGGGCGTGCAGATGGTCGACCGCTGGGCACGCATGCGGCCCGACGAGTCGATCGACGTGCCGGGGGACATGACGCGGCTGACGCTCGACGTCATCGCGCTGTGTGGCTTCGACTACCGCCTCAACTCGTTCTACCACGACGGCATGCACCCCTTCGTGGACAACATGGTCGGGGCGATGCGCGAGGCGATGAAGTCGGACAACCGCCCCGGCTTCGTCAACCAGCTCATGTGGGGCAAGCGCCAGCGCTTCCGTGAGGACGTCGACTCGATGCACGGCCTCGTCGACGACCTCATCCGCGAGCGCCGCGCGCTCGGACCCCAGCCCCCCGAGGAGGCCCGCGATCTCCTCGGCCTCATGCTCGCCGCGATCGACCCGGTCACGGGCCACGGCCTGAGCGACGAGAACATCCGCAACCAGGTCGTCACGTTCCTGATCGCCGGGCACGAGACCACCAGCGCGCTGCTCTCCTTCACGCTCTACTACCTGACGCGTCACCCCGAGGTGTACGCGCGCGCCGTCGAGGAGGTCGACCGCGTGGTCGGCGGCCCCGAGCGGTTGCCGAGCTACGAGGACCTCGCCCAGCTCGACTACGTCGAGCAGATCCTGCACGAGGCGCTGCGGCTGTGGGCGCCGGCGCCGGGGTTCTTCGTCTCCGCGAAGGAGCCGACGACGCTGGGTGGCCGCTACGAGGTGACCCCCGACGACAAGCTGTTGTTGCTGCTCAACGCGCTGCACCGCGACCCGACCGTCTGGGGAGACGACCCCGAGCGGTTCGACCCGGAGCGCTTCACGCCCGAGGCCGTCGCCGCCCGCCCGCCCAACGCCTGGAAGCCGTTCGGCAACGGCGCGCGCGCCTGCATCGGTCGGCAGTTCGCGATGCAGGAGGCGAAGCTCTCGCTCGCGCTCATGCTCCAGCGGTTCACGTTCGCGTTCGACGACCCGGGCTACGAGCTCGACGTCGTCGAGATGCTCACGGTCAAGCCCGTGGGGTTCCGCCTGCGCGCGTCGATGCGGGAAGGCCGCACGGTCGCGGCGACGCTGACGCGCGCCGCGAAGGCTCACGAGGTCGTCGAGCGCGCTCCCGCGTCGGCCAGCCAGGCCAGCGTCGCGCCTCACGGCGGCGAGCTCGTCGTGGGTTACGGGTCGAACATGGGCACGACCCGGCAGCTCGCCGAGCGCGTGGCCGCCGACGGTCGCCGCGCGGGCTACGCCGTCGAGGTCGCCCCGCTCGACGCCCTCGTGGGCCGCGACCTGTCGGAGCCCGACGCCCTCATCGTCCTGACCGCGTCCTACAATGGGCACCCGCCCGACAACGCCGCGCGCTTCTGCGCCTGGCTCGACGGCCTGGGCGCCGGCGCGCTCGACGGCGTCCACGCCCTCGTCTTCGGCTGCGGCCACCGCGACTGGGCCGCGACGTTTCAGGCGGTGCCCGAGCGGATCGACGCCGCGCTCCAGGCCGCAGGAGCCCGGCCGCTCATCGCGCGCGGCGAGGGCGACGGCAAGGGCGACCTGCTCGGAGCGTTCGACGACTGGGCGAGCGCGGCCTGGCCCGCGGTGCACGAGCGCGCGGGCGTGACGGAGCTCGTGGGTGAGGTGGGCCGGGCGTCGGCCGTGGAGGCGTTCGAGGTCGAGCTGCTGGACGCCCCCGAGAGCGCGCGCGCCGTGGGTCACGCCGCGCTGCCGATGCGCGTGGAG
>CAJXPN010000202.1 GCA_913058025.1 uncultured Myxococcales bacterium
ATCTACACAGAGTAGATCGTCGGCAGCGTCAGATGTGTATAAGAGACAGCCGTCAGCTCGCCACCCTCACCCTCGCTCCACGTCAGCGCGCCCGCCAGGCGGTCCCCCCCGCACAGCCTCCGCGCCGCCTCCATCAGCGGCGACAGCGGGTCAGCCTCCCTCGAACGCCTCGCCAGCGCGCGCCTCAAGCCCTCGACGGCGCGCCCCTCCAACACCCCCACCAGCGCCCCGTCAGCGCCCACCGGCGCGCGCTCGATCTGCGTCAGCAACGCCTCGATCACCTCGACGCGCTCGAGCACGTCGTCCGGGCTCCTGCTCACGAGTTCGCTCAGGAGTTCCTGCTCCTTGGCCGTCTGCCCCAGGCGCGCCGACGCCTCGATGACCCGCGGGTGCGTGATCTCCTCCGCGCCCGACGGGCCGCCACCCCGACCGGGCGACGACAGGATCACCCTCAGCACGTCCGCCCGCGCGCCCACGCCCCACGCGGCCCACTTCCTCGAGAGCGCGTCGTCGACGTGGAGCAGCTCCGCGCGGCGCGCGCGCCAGAGCCTCATGAGGTTCTCCATGTCCCAGGACTCGAACACCTCGTCACCGAGCGCCGCCGGGTCGAGCGCGCCCCCGAGCGCCGCCTCCATAGCCGCCGAGAACCCACGCGACGGCTCACCCTTTCGATGCAACGTCAGGTACACCCACCTCGCGCGCTCGACCCCCAGCTCGTCCACGACCTCCTGCGCATCGAGCATCGGGTACAACGCCGCGAACGCCGCGTGGCTCTCCACTTCAGCGCTCGCCACGGCTACGACGACCCTCCCCGACGTCAGCCCACCCGCATCCAACATGTACGCGTAGTACGTCGCGAGCGCGCCCGCGCCTCCTGCGATCACGCCCTCGAGCCGCGCCAGCATCGCCTCCTCTTCCGTCGCCGACGCGCGCTCGAGATCCTCGATGAACAACTCCATCGTGCGGACGGCCTGCGTCGCCCGAGGAGGGAACGCTCGGGGGCGCATCGTGACGCCGAACCTCAACGCACCGCCCGTCGTCGACAACACGTCGACCTGGTGGTCTCGCCACACGTCCGATGCGTACCCGTCGAACAGCGCTGGCGCTCCGTCCGTCCAACCACACCTCAACGACAGCTCCCCCACGCGAAGCTCGAACTCCCTGTAGCCCCTCGACGCCGGCCCCAGCTCCATGTCCCACGTCGTCGCGCCCAGCGGGCGCTCGGTGAAGACCCTTACGCCGCCTCCGCCCACGGGCGCACACTCCCAGCGCACGCCACCCGACGTCGCCACCACGCCGGCGCCGTCGTCCGACAGCGTGAACCCCTTCGCGCTCCACGCTACCCCGAACTCCCTCACGAGGTCCTCGCGCCTGGTGTCCGCGAGCATCATGGGCACGCGGCGATCGCCCGCGTCCTCGATCCTCTTGAGCAGCGACCAGAGCAGGGGCATGAACACGGACAACAGCACGACCATCAAGACCACGACTTCCACCACGACTCCCACGCTCACTGGACGGCTTCGACGCTCCTCGGCCCCCCCCGAACCCTCGCCACATCGAGACCTGCTTCATACCTGACCGACACGCCCGCGACGAGCGCTGGTCAGGCGCCCCCGTCCTCATCGAGAACCGCCGCCTCACTCAGCGCCCCTCCCCGCGCGCTCGCCACCGTCAACTCGCCGCCTCCAGACGACACCTCCATGAGCGCGCCCCCCAGGCGCTCGGGGTCCAGCAGCTCGCGCGCCGCGTCACGCAACGTCGAGAGCGGATCGGCGTCGCGAGCTCGCGCCATCAACACCCCACGGATCCGCTCGGCGCGCACCCCCACCAACGCCTTCGTCAACGCCCCGTACGACCCCACCGGCGCGCGCTCGATCTGATCGACGATCGCGCGCGCGACCCCCTCGACCTCGAGCGCCTCCTCCGAGCTCGCCCTCACGAGCCCGCTCAACGCGTGATGCTCCCTGTCCGTCATCCCCTCCGAGGCCGCGACCTCGAGCACCCCTGGGAACGACACCTCCCCGTGCCTGGACAGCGCCTGGCACACACGCTCTCTCCAGGTGACGCCACGCTCCCTCCAAAGCCCCGAGAGCACAGCGTCCAACTCGCTCACCTCCACTCCCCCCGCCACGCACGCCGACACCGACCACCCGTCGGCCTCGACGGATCGCCCGCCCGCGAACAACCTCGCGGGACCCATCGCCCTCACCAACACTCCCCCGAACACCAGGAGCTCTTCGGCCAGGTGCTCGGTCAGACGCCCCGAGGCCTCCGCCATCTCGCAGTAGGCGCGCAGGATCTCGTCCTCACCGACCTCGGAGACCAGCGCGCGCGGGTCGACCCCTTCGAGCACACGACCGAGCAAGCGCCGCCGCTCCGGGCGCCTCTCGAGGTACCTCGCCGCGGCCTCGACACGCGTCATGTGCCCCCGCCGCAACCGCTCCTCGAAGTAGTCCACGGCTTTGGACGCCTCGGCGACGCCGAAGACCGGCGCCAGCGCCTCGAACCACGCGTCCTCGTCCGCGAGGACCATCTCGTCGAGCACGTCTCGCACCTCCATCAGCCCCCCGACGTAGTCGAGCTCGTGCCGCACGATCGACTTCGGGTCGAGCCTGAAGGTCGCCTTCAGCTCGATCGAATCCACGAGGAAGTCCGCCACCCCGACGCGCCTCATCGACGCCTCCGCGTCTTCGCCGATGTACTGGCCCAGCACGCCGTGGAATTGAACCGCGCGCGACCACGTCCTCACTCCGACCTCGAGCTGCGCGTCGAAGTCCCTCGACTCGTCGTAGCTCGCCACGCAGTCCGCCACACGGCGCCCTCGCTTCACATGCAACGTGACCTCGAACGTGTCCGACGACTCGTGGCTGCCGCCGAACCTCCAGCTCTGATCCCCCCTCGACGCCTCGAGCCTCGTCGACGGCATCTCCCCGACCTCGAACCCCCTCGACGAGAACTCCGATCTAAACAACTCCTTGGCCCGACCCTTCAAGCTCTCCGCAGACTCCCACCTCAGGAGCTCCATCCCGGGGTTCGACCCGAGCACGGGCATCTTCGCGTACGCGCGCGTCACCCCCCACGACAGCAACCGGAGCAGCTGCCCGATCAAGACCACGCAGGCGAACCACCCCACGACCACGAGCAGATTCTCCATGACGACTCCTCACATCGAAGGCCTCGAGCTTACAACAGCCTCACCCGAGGCGCCTGCTCGCATGCTCCTCGCGTCAGGCGCGGCCAACGCGAACGCGTCAGTCCTCCTTCGAACCGGAGCGCCCGACCTCGCTCAAGCCCCCTCCCCCCTCCGCCGCGAGCGACAACCCCCCATCGGGGCCTGCGTCGGCCCAGGTCAACGCGCCACTCAGCCTCTCGAGCTGCTCACTCCTCCACTCCGCGCCACACAACACCTGCGCGGCGTCCTGGAGGATCGACAGCGGCGGCGCGTCCATCGCGCGCGCCACGATCTCCTCGCGCACCCGGTGAGCAGCCCTGCCAGAGAGCGCGGCCACCAGAGCCCCGTGAGAGTTCACGGGCGCGTGCTCGATTTGATGGACCAGCGCGTCCGAGACAGACACGTCCTCGAACACCTCCTCACGGCTCACGCCCACGAGCGCGGCCAACGATCGGTGCTCTCTGGCCGTCACGCCGAGCGCCGCCGCGCGCTCGATCACGCGCGGATACGACACCCCCTCGCGCTCGGACAACGCCACACACACACACTCCCGCCACGCGGCGTCGCGAGCACCCCACACCTGGGACAAGATCCCGTCGAGGCGCTCCTCGCGCGCGCCTGGCCGAGAGGCCCACTCCGAGACCAGGCCCGCATCGGCCTGCGCGCCGAACTCGTGCTCGAGCAACGACTCGGGCTCGACGGCTCGCGCGAGCACGAGCAGCAGCGCCGCGACCGACGGGTGCTCGCGTCCGAACTCCGAGAGCGTCGCCTCGTAGGCCTTCGTGAGCCTGGGCGCGCCGACGCCCCGCACGAGCTCACCCTCCTGGGCGACCCCGAGCGCCCCGAGGAGCCCCTCGAGCCCGCTCAGCTCTCGCGGCGGCCGCTGCAGAAATCGCGCGGCCGCCTCGACGCCCGACATGTGCCCTCGCCTCACGCGCTCCTCGTAGTACGACGCGGCCGCCTCGCCATCCGCCGACCTCAAGGGCACCTCGAGCATCTCCAACCACGCGTCCTCGTCCCCGGGGACGGCACCGTCGAGCAGGTCGTTGAGCTCCACGAGCTCGTCGAACTCGGACCAGACACCCTCCCCGACCAACCTCGCGTCGAGCTCGTAGCGCACCGTCAGCTCGCCTGACCTCACCACGAACTGGTCCGCAGGCATCGACATCACCCGCGAGCGCTCGTCCACCTCGAACAGAGCCGCCCACACACCCGAGAAGCGCACAGCGCACGACCACTCGCCCGCGCTCAACCTCAACCTCGACCCCGCCGGCCTGAACGCCTTGAAGCTCGCCGCGCACTCCCCAGCGCTCGCGCCGCGCTCGCGCCGCACCTCGACCTCGATCTTGCCCGGGCGCTCACCGACCGGGCCGATCTCCCAGCGCTCGCCCTCACGCGTCGCCGCGAAGACCACCGCGTCCACGTCCTCGAACACGAACCCCAGCCGCGTGAGCCCCTCCTCGAAGGCCTCCCTGGACCACCTCCGAATCACCGCCTCGGGCTCCCACATGATCAACGCCTTGAGGGGGTCGTCGTCCGCGCTCGTGTCCAGGCCGCGCGCGGCTCGAACCGCGCGCCCGTGCTCCAAAACCACCGCGCCCACGAAGAACACCGCGAAGGCCAACGCGCTCCAGAAAGACACCATCACTCCCCCCTGGCCGATTCATTTGGTTCGCCACCGCAGCTATGGCGAACACGACATGACGTCGATACAATGACACCACACACCACGCACGCTCAAGGCCTTTGAATGACCTCTCCGTTACGACGCGCCACGCTCGCGGCGATCGCAGTGTTCGCCTCCACCAGCGCGCTCTCCGTCGGCTGCGCCAACATGAACACGGCGCGCCCTCTCGACCCTGGGGATCACGCCCTCGGCGCGACCTTCGGCGGACCCACGGTGCTCGTCGGCGTCCCCGTACCGCTGCCCAACCTCATCCTCGGCGGCCGCTCCGGACTCGTCACCCTCGCCGACCGTAACCTCGAGATCGACTACGGCCTCAACGCCACCGCGCTCGCGTTCGGGATCACGCAGGCCCACGTCGGCGCCTCCTACGCCCTGCTCCATCAGTCTGGAGCCCTGCCCGCGCTCACCGCCACGAACCGCCTCTACGTCGCGACCAACCCGCTCTCACTGGACGGACGCGTCGAGGGCTCCCTCGCCTTCTGGGGCGCCGATCAGATCGAGCTCACCGCCTCCTGGGCCGCAGGCCCGCACATGGTCTGGCTCTCTCTGGCACAGTACTTCGACCTCCTCGCACCCGACCTCATCCTCACGCCCGCGCTCGGCTACGCCATCGACCTCGGTGGCCCGGGCGGCTTCGGCCTCCAGTTCGAATCCCGCTGGTACGGCGTGACCTCGATCCCCGAGGTCGAGGCCGTCCGCTGGTGGCCCACCAACGGCGACGGCCCCGGCTCACTGGGCTTCTCCATAGGAGTCAGCTATGCGCTCTGAACGCTCACGCGCGATCACCATCCTCGCGCTCGCGGCTCTCACCCTCGCGAGCTGCAACGCCGACCTCGAGGGGTTCGTCTACAACCCCGTCCACTGCTCCACCGTCCCCGCTGGCGGCCTCGAGATCGACACCGCGGACGAGCAGATCAGCCGAGACGCCGTCCCCTGCGACGAGCCCTACGACTTCCAGTTCGACTACCCCTGGCCCGACGGCGTCTTCTCGGGAGCAGACCCACGCCCCATCCCCGACGCCTCCGTCACCCGCCGCGTCGTCCCCACGCGCGACGGCGAGGGCGAACTCGACGCGTACTTCATCACCACCCACGGCGACGACGCCGAGCTCGCGCGGGTCACGCTCGTCTACAACCACGGCAACTTCGCAAGCATCGAGCACTACCTCCCGCGCGTCCGAATGCTCCACGAGATGGGCTTCAACATCCTCGTCTGGGACTTCCGGGGATACGGCAAGTCCCTGCCTGATCAGACCCCGGACTCCGACCAATTCCTCGACGACGCCAGGCTCATCCACGACCTCGCCGCCGAGCTCGCGCCAGACCCTGACAAGATCATCTCGTATGGCATCTCCATGGGCGCCATCCCCGCCATCGAGATGGCCCTCGACGCCCCACCATGCGCGCTCCTGCTCGAGGCACCCTTCACCTCCATGCAGCGCATCGCGCGCCGCAACGCCGGCTCCTCCATCCCCGATGGGTTCCTCACCAAGGGCAACTTCGACAACCTCGGAAAGATCGAGGGCTACGAAGGCCCACTCTATGTCATGATCGGCGACGAAGACGAGCTCTTCACCATCGAAGACGCCACCGACTTCACCACCGGCGCCAAGGGCCACAGCGAGCTCTGGGTCGTCCCGAACGCCAGACACGGCGTCGGACGAGGCGTCCCCGAGCGAGGCCCGTTCGACACCTACTCGCTCAACATCCTCACGTTCCTCGGAACACACGCCACCTCATGTGGAATCACGAAACCAGATTGAGAACAATGACTCACATAAAGACACACGCCACCCTGTCGCTCGCGTTCTTCCTCTGCCTCTCGGCATGCGGACCCTCCGAGACCAACCCTGAACCCGACGCGTCGACCCAGGCAGACGCCTCGGACACCAGCGACGCAGGCGTCGACGCGTCCGACACGGACACCGCGGCAGACGGCGGCGGCCCCGAGACCGACGACGGCGGCTCCGAGGACGACGGCGGCGACGACACGCAATGTCAGGGCTGGCCCACCCCCAGGCTCGGGTCCGCCGCAGCCTCCGTCGCGCTCGCGGCGGCCCCCGCACGGTGCGGCCAGGACGCCCACGCCTGGCTCGACCCCGCACCGCTCGGTGAACCCAAGGAGTTCGGCGCCTCGCAGCGCCTGACCAAGGGGCTGGTCAAGGCCGCGCTCGCGTCCCAGGGCGTCGACCTCGGCGACCGCGTCGCCTACGACACCTTCATCGAACAATTCTCATACACCACCCAGGACCGCGGCGAGGCCATCGAAGCGACCGCGCTCGTCGCGCGCCCGCTGGGCACCGACACCGTCAAGGGCACGCTGCTCGTGCTCCACGGCACCACGGGGTTCATGGACGACTGCGCGCCCTCGGCCGCCGCCGAAGGCCGCGCGCTCGTCGGGCTCTTCGCCTCGTTCGGCTACCTCGTCGTCGCTCCTGACTTCATCGGCCTGAAGGCCCTTGGTGACCCGAGCCCACGAGACAGGCAGAAATCTCGTATGCCGTCTTCTGCTTGAAAAAA
>CAJXPN010000203.1 GCA_913058025.1 uncultured Myxococcales bacterium
CGAGATTTCTGCCTGTCTCGTGGGCTCGGAGATGTGTATAAGAGACAGGCCTCGGGGTCGGCCCACGGCCGCCCCGATATCCTGCGTCGCGCGATGTTGTGGCTGTGCGCCACGTCACCGGCGAGGTGGTGGAGCGTGGCGAGCCGCCAGTTGTCTGCGTCGTTCGTCTCGTCCTGTGCGCGCAACCGCGCGCGCTCGGCGAACGCCGCGAGGGCAGGGAGCCCGGCCGCGAGCAGGGCCGCCGCGGTCGTGCTCCGCCAGGCCTGCGGGAAGGTCGCCGACGTGTCGGCGCGCGCGGGCCGCGGGAGCTTCAGCGCGTCGATTTCGCCGAGCGCGGAGAGCCGCTCGCGAGACAGGTAGCCGTAGAAGCTGAAGGGGTAGAGCGTCCAGGCGCGCATCCACGCGGCCTTCGCGCCGTCTTCGTCCTTGAGCTTCGAGCGCGCGTAGCCTTCGAAGTACTCGAGGCGCCCCTGGCTGAAGTACTGGTCGTCTCGCTCCGGTAGCGTGAACCCGCGCAGCTCTTCGAGGAACGCCTCGAAGTCGTCGTCACGCAGTGTCGGCTCGACGTACTCCCAGACGAGCTCGTGGATCATATCCCCGCCGGGCGCCTCGGAGAGGCCGAGCTGCACGAGCGCGAGCTGCGCCTTCCGCTTGCCCTCGTCGCGCGCGACGCGCGCGAGGTACATGATCGCGTCGTCAGCGTGGGACGCGTCGGGGTAGCCGGAGAGGAGCGCCTCGAAGCTCGCCTTCGCGACCTTTCTCTTACCCGCGCCGTAGGCGCGCTTCCCCACGTGGTACAGCGCTCGCCGGCGGCGCAGCGCGTCCGAGGGCGCCGTACACTCCTCGACCACGCGGTCGAAGTGCGCGCCGGACTCTGAGCGTCTCTTGCGGAGCCGGTAGCTCGATCGCGCGCGTCGGAACAGCGCGCGGCAGCGCTGCGCCTCGGGCAGCGCGTCGTCGGGGATGAGGTCGAGCTCGGCCAGCGACGACGTGAACTGGACCTTGGCGTAGAGCAGCTCGGCGCGGCGGAGCCGCGACTCGGCGTCTGGTGAGGCGCCGACCCGCGTCGCCCAGGACACGTACTCCGGGCCCTCACACCGCGCGTGCATCAGCACGAGCAGCTCCTTCGTGAGGCCCTCACTCGAGCCCTTCGAGAGCGCGGAGAGCGTCGGCTTGGAGCCTCCCGGGTCGTCGATCCAGGCCGACGGGACCACGGCGCGCTCGAGGACGTCGCAGCCCGCGCGGCGGTCCTCACCGATCGCGGCGCGCGCGAGGTCGAGCGCGGGCGAGCCGTCCGACACGGCGGCGTGGACGCGCAGCTGCGTGACCGCGGCGCCGGAGATGGGCGAGTCGAGCAGCCCGGCGCCCACCAGCGCCCTGAGCCTGGGCAATCCATCGTCCTGTGCGCCCAACAGCGTGGACGCGGCGTGCGCGGTCAGCGGGTCCTTCAGGCGCGGGTCGATCGCGGCCGCGTGGAGGTAGTGTCGAGCCGCGGCCACAGGGTACCCGGACGCCTCGGCGAGCTTGCCCGTGAGCATCGAGATCTGCGCGCGGAGCGGGACCTCTCGGAGCATCGAGTCAGGTGAGGGGAGGCCGCGGTCGAGCGCGCCCCAGGCCGTCCAGGTCGGCTCAACCGGAGGTGCGTCGGCCGAGGCGTCGAGCGGGGAGAGCGTCAGCGCAGCGAGCGCAGCGAGGATCGTGAGGGTCTTGTGTCGCATTCCTTCCTTGGTCGGCGATGAGCGTTCGTGTGTCGTGTCGGATCACGTCGTGTTCACCAGAGCAGGCGGTTGACCCTGAAGCCCAGGCCGAGCATGAGCGAGTGGGTCGATTCCCAGCGCGCGTCCCCGAGGCCGTCCGGTCCGAGCCCGCGGTGGTTGCGGTACGAGACGTTCACCCACGGAGCCCAGCCGGCGTCGGGGTCCCACAGCGGGATGTCCACGCCGCCACCCCAGCTCCAGAAGAACCCTGGCGAGCTCTGGGTTTCATCCCCGAGCCTCAGCTCCGAGAACTGCCCGCCGAGCCCTGCGTCCAGGTAGATCGACGCGGCGACGTAGGAGAGCCAGTCCGAGCCGAGCAACAGGAGGTAGCCGGGGTGGAGCGCGAAGGTGCCGCCGAAGGAGTGGGTCGTGAGCGCGCCGCCGGCGGCGTCCGGGGCGCCGAGCGCGTCGTAGCGGTAGGCCAGCCGGATGTCGCCCAGGTAGATCGGGAACGAGAACCGCGCGCCCGCGTCCACGCCCCAACCCTCGAGGCCTTCGCCCTCGGTGTTCGAGAGGAGCAGGCGCGCGTCCAGGCCGGTGAACTGGCCGACGAACGAGTCCGAGTAGTCGACGACGTCGGGCTCGGGCTTCCAGCCGTCCGAGAACCCGTCCTCGGCGGCGGCGAACGCGGGGAGCAGGAGCGAGGCCGAGAGCGCGAGGGCCGCGGCGAGGTGTCTGGCGCGCGAGGACATGGGGACGCCTGGGGTCTGGGGTCGAGCCGGAAGGCAGCCTACGACGCGCGCGCTCTCTGCGGCAACAGGTGCGGTGGGAATACGGGTTTGAAAATGGAGTGTGCGTGGCATATAACGTTCGAACTCTGCGAGGCGTCGAGAGGCGCGCTACGCATACGACATGGAAAACAACTGGATGCGCAGGTCGCGAAGCGACCGGGCGCAGGTCTCGACGAGAACGGCGGACGATCGATGATGAAGAGAACCTTGATTCGACGGACCGCGGCGCTGGCCGCGGTCGCGATGATCACTCAGACGGCGTGCTACAACACGTACTTCATCGAGAAGGACGAGCTGCGCAAGCTCGAGGCCTCCGTGGACATCGAGGAGGTCGTCGTCGTCTACGGTGACTGCGCGAGCACCGCGGCCCCGGCCGAGGCTCGCCTCGGCCGCCTCGACGGCACGATGTGGGCCCAGGCCGACGCCGCGGACACCGCCGCGCCTGCCACCAGCGACGCCACCGCGACCACGGGAGAGCCTGTCAACCCTCGCCCCGAGTGCTCGCCCGTGAACATCTCGGCGGCGAACACGGTGAAGGTCCTCACCGTCGACGGCTCGGAGTGGCGCGTCACGCCCTTCAACTTCATCATGTCGCAGTCTCAGCTGGTCTCGCCCGACTACGACGTGCTCCTTCCGCTCAGCCAGGTCGAGGGCGCGGAGGTCCGCGAGTTCAGCACCTGGAAGACCGTGGCGACCGCCTCGGGCGCCACGCTCGTGACCGTGGGGCTGTTCGTGGCGATCAGCCTGCTCGCGCCCGCCGACGAAGGCTTCCAGTGAGCTGACGTCGCGCGAGACGTGTGAACGAGAGGCCCCCTGACGCGTCATCGCGTCAGGGGGCCTCTCGCGTCCGGGACGCGGCTCCAGCGAGCCTGAGGTAGGCGGGGGTAGGTGGTTGCGATGCCTCGGTGATCTTGTTAGCTTGCCCAGTGATAGACGAACATTCATTCGCGCGCGCGGCGCGCGTAAAAAGAGGGCGTGATGGAATCACGGATAAAGACGAGTGTCAGGGTCGCGGCGTGGTGTGCGCTGTCGTTCTCGCTGATAGGCATGGCGGCGTGCGGGGACTCCGAGGTCAACTCGAACGCTCCGATCAACCGTGAGGGCACGCCCGGCGGCGAGGTCCCCTCGGTGGGCAACGCTTACCTGCTCGTAGCCAACGGAGGCGCGGAGCGCCCGGTCGCGCTGGGCACGACGACGCCGCTCGAGGTGATACTCATCGAGCGCCTCTCGGGCGAGCCCGTCGGCCAGCAGGAGATCCGGTTCGAGATCGTCGAGGGCGAGGAGTACGCCTCGCTCGCGTCGCGAGCCAGCCAGACCGACGACGACGGCCTCGGCCGCGTGGACCTCCGCGTCGGCCAGGCCGAAGGCACCATGCGCATCAAGGTGACGCACGCCTCCGCCAACGACCTGGAGTTCACGCTCACCGTCCAGCCGCGCGCCGCGGGAGACGTCGAGGTCTCGTTCGTCAACTCGGCGCCCTCGATCATGCAGCTCCAGCAGATCGACGTGCGCCTGCACGACGCGAGCGACTTCAGCTGCAACGAGTTCCTCCCGCTGCGTCTGCAGCCCGAGACCGACCAGTTCTATACCGTGCCCACCGTGCGCGAGAAGGTCGACTTCGTGGGCCTGGACGCCGAGAAGAAGTACGTCGTCACGGGCATCGCGAGGGGCTCCAGGCTCCAGATCGCCGCCGGCGGTTGCGTCGACGACGTCCGCGTCGCCGCGGACGACGTCACCAAGGTCGAGGTCGGCCTCGCGCTCATCCCGCTCAACCCGGTGGGCCGCTACGACGTGACGTCGAACTGGGACTTCACCGAGGCCGTCGCCGAGTCCGGCCCGGTCGGCGCGACCATCGTCAGCGTCCTGAACATCTTCATCGACCCGGGCCAGGCGATCTACGACGGCATCATCGACCTCGTCGACTACGCCGTCGGCGGCCTCATCGGCGGCGCGATCAACACGTTCCTGAACCTGACCGGCCTCGACGACGACTTCAAGGATCTCATCAACGACGCCGTCGAAGACAACGACACGCTCAGGCAGGTCCGCGACGCGGGCCGTGACCTGCGCTCGGTCATCGCCAACCTCGAGGTCACCAGCGAGCTCGTCATCGGCAAGCTCTCCTCGTCCTACGAGTTCACCGGCACCGACAACTGGCTCGGGGTGACACTCTACTGGCGCTGGAACTGCGACGCGAACGCTCCGCCCGAGTGCGGCGCGATCCCGATCGTGGCCGAGGACGGCTCCGACTTCGCCAACCTCGGCGTCCTGAGCACCGTCTGGAACGGTCGCGTCGTCGCCTACGACCAGCTCCAGATCGACACCCACCCCATCACGCTGCGCTACGGTCGCCTGATCATCTACGTGCTCGAGAAGGTCATCATCCCCCAGCTGACCAACGGCAACGCGACCTCGCTCTCCGAGGCCTTCGCCTACTGGATCGGCTGCGACAGCCTCGCCACACGCATCACCGGAAGCGACGGTGAGATCTGCGCGCTCGGTGCCTGCGTGCGTGACGACCAGATCGCGGGCTTCTGCACCTCGACCGTCACGACACTCTTCGGCTTCGCAGACGCCGCCATCACGAACCTCGAGTTCGACATCGGCCTGACCGTCGGTGGTGAGGGCAAGCTCATCGAGATCGACTCGGACGGCTTCGTCGACAAGATCGAGGAGGGCATCTACTCGGGTACGCTCAGCGTCGGCTCGACCCAGAACGGTAACCCGTCGGGCGGCGGCGCGACCGTCTCCGCGACCTTCGAGGGCACCAAGGTCGACTTCCAGACCAACAACCAGTGACCTTCTGAACGCTCCGTCGGCTCCAAAACATCCTCTGAACCGCATTGCAGGCGTGTCTCGTTAAACGAGACGCGCCTGTGTCGTTCTCTGGACCTCGTTGCATCCTACGTGCTAATCTGGCCGGCACTTGATGGAGCGCGTACTGTTGCGCTGTGGCGAAGATTGGATCGGCGGAGCTGGCTCATGAAGCTTGTGTGCGCAGGCATGACAGACGTGGGAATCGCCCGCGAGCATAACGAAGACGACTTCTACCTCTCTGAGGGGGACGAAGCGTTATGCATCGTGGCGGATGGAATGGGCGGTCACCGCTCGGGTGAGGTCGCGAGTGCTCTCGCGATCAAAGCGATGGTCGAGTACTACCGCGAATCCATGGCCCATTACGATGAACCCCCAGAGCCCGAGAACTCGCCAGAGCAGGTGCGCTTGACGCGCGCCGTGCTCAACGCGAACGGCGCTGTATTCAGCGCCGCCTCGGCCAACGAATCCTACCATGGCATGGGGACCACCATCGTCAGCGGGTTCTTCACCGACAGGGGCGTCTACCTCGCCCACATCGGCGACTCCCGCTGCTACCGCTTGCGCGAGGGCAACCTCGAGCAGCGGACGGAGGACCACTCGCTCGCGAACGAGTATGTCCGGATGGGCATCCTCTCCGCCGAGGACGTGGAGTACTTCCCCTACAAGAACGTCATCACCCGCGCCTGCGGGCTGACTGACGACGTCGAGGTCGACATCCACTTCGAGGAGCTCCAGTCCAAGGACCTGTTCCTGTTCTGCTCGGATGGACTCAGCGACATGGTCCCGGACTCCGAGATCGTCTCGATCATGCGCGCGAACACCAACCTCGACGACATGTGTCGGGAACTCGTCGAGCGCGCCAACGCCAACGGCGGCGCCGACAACATCACCGTCGTGCTCGCGCGTATCGAGGACTGACCTCCTCTCATATCGCCTCTCCGCACACGCCCGACCTCGCCTCCGCGAGTCGGGCGTCTTCTTTTTCACGCAACGCCCGCGCCCTCCACCTCGATAACTCCTCGTGTTCACCGCGCGCTCCGCGCGGCCTCACGTGGAGGTCCTCATGTCTGCCGCCGAACCTCGCCCGAGCGCGATCCTCTGGTCCCACGCCGACGGGGCGCGTGATCCTGCCGAGCGCGCCGCTCGCCTCGCGATCTGGTCGCTCCCTGGCGTCGGCCCGTCCGCCATCGCCCACATCCTCTCCGTGACCGACGGTCGTGCCTGCCGCCTCTGGACCGATCCCGAGCTCGCGCGGCGCGCTTGTGCGTCGGGTTTGAGCTCGCGAGCCCTCGAGGCCGAGCTCCCCGGCGCGCTCGCGCGCCGCCTCGACGACGTCGAGCGCGACGAGCTCATGAAGCTCCCGGACGGCGCCCGGATCGTCCACCTCGGAGACCCTGGCTACCCCTACGGGCTCGCCCGCATGAAGCTCCCCCCGCTGGTCCTCTACTGTTGGGGTGACGCGTCCGCGCTCGAGCTCGGCCACCGCGTCGCCATAGTGGGCTCCCGGCGCGACTCCGGGTGGGCGACGCGCGCGACCGCGAACCTCGCCAGGAGGCTCGTCGCCTCGGGGATCGTGGTGGCCTCCGGCGGCGCGCTCGGCCTCGACGCCGTCGCGCTCGGCGCCGCGGTGGAGCAGGGCGGACAGACCCTCGCTGTGCTCCCGAGCGGGCTCTCTCGGCTGTCTCCTGCATCGAACAAGAACCTCTTCGACTCGATCGTGACCTCCGGCGGCGCACTCGTCACCGAGATCCCACCGCCGGTCACGCCTCGGCGCTACACCTACGCGCGCCGAAACCGGATCCTCGCTGCGTGCAGTGACGTGGTGGTCGTGGCGAGGGCGAGTGATCCCAGCGGGACGATGCTCACGGTCACCGCTGCGCGTGACCTCGGCGTGCCGCTCGGGGCGTTGCCCCCTGTCTTCGGAGACTCCGGCGCGAACGGGTCGATCCGCATCCTCGATGAGGGCGCGCGGCTGATCCTTGGCGCCCAGGACGCGCTCGAGCTGTGCTACGCTCCGGCTGCTGTCTCTTATACACATCTGACGCTGCCGACGATCTACTCTGTGTAGATC
>CAJXPN010000204.1 GCA_913058025.1 uncultured Myxococcales bacterium
CAGCGCGGCGGCGGGGGTTACGGCCTCGAAACACACTCCCCGCCCGCTCGGACGCGCCCAAGCCGCCCGCACCACACAAACCGCCCGCTCGGACGCGCCCAAACCGCCCCGCACAAACGCACCGCTACACCTACACACCAACCTCCCGAACCTCCACCACTTCGTCCCGATCACCCCCTCGTGCTACGCTCCTGCGCGTCCTTAGATCCTTCCATGAGGTGTGAGATGGCGACCTTCGGGGACCTGCGCGGCGCGGTCGAGCTCGCGCGCCATGAGCCCGCCCGCGTCGGCGCCGTGGTCTGGTGTGTCCTCTGCGCGCCGACCCCCGAGGAGGCCGCGCTCCGGCTCACGTACGCGCTCGACGCGCTCCGCGAGCCCGTCTCGGGATACCGCCACCCGCTCGCTGACGTCGTGCGCTTCGCCTGCGAAGGGGTCGAGGTCCTGCGCGTCATCGTGCCCGCGCATCAGCGCCGGCTCGAGGACCCGATCTGGCGGCTCGAGGACCAGGACCTCGTCCTCTTCGCGTGCGCGTTGGCCCACCACGCCGTGCGTGGGGACGATGACGAGCCCCAGGTCGCCCGTGAGGGCACCTGCGTCGACGTGACCGACGGCGAGCTCACGATCTCGTGGGGCACGGACGCGGACAGCTTCATACCTGGTTTGAACATGGAGGCGACGGCCGCCGAGGTCCTGTCGGAGCACCTCGCGCACGCGGATGGTGGCCCGCGCCTCGTCGCCTACGACGAGGCGCGTATGGTCGGCGACTGGAGCGCCGCGCGGAAGAGCCCGCCGAGCGACCCCGGCGACGTCCTGCGCGCGGAGTGGGACCGCCAGGCCGTCGTCGACCCGGAGTGGACGCGCGACCACGCGCGCGCGCTCGGGGTCGGGCACTGGGGGATCAAGCTGTCGAACCTCGTGAAGAGGAGCTCGGGCTGGGAGGGCATCCTGCGCGCGTCGCGTCCCCCGGGGTTCCTGGCCTCGTGCGCCCCTGGCGTCGGACACCAGGAGCTCCCGCGTCGCCTCCACGCGTTCCACGTCGACCTGGCCACCGAGGGCGCGCTCTCGTGCGCGTCGCTCACGCTCGCGGACTCACGCTGGCTCGTACGCGGCCACCTCCACGTGGAGGGCGTCCTCGAGGTCCTTCGAGGCGCCGAGCTCTGCGTCCTCGGGTCGATCACGTGCGGCGGGATCGACGTCCACGTGGGCGGCCGGGTCGTGGCGCGTGGGGACGTCGACGCGCGCGCGGTGAGCCTCCGTGGCACCTCGGGCGCGTCGGTCGGCCGCCTCCACGCGCGCTCGCTCCGCGCGCTCTGGTCGCACCTCGGTGAGCCTGGCGCGCTCGCGGTCGCGATTGGGCCTCCCGAGGTTCGGCTCTCGAGCGGTGGCTCCGACGTCGAGCTCGACCGCCTCGACGCCATGCTCCGACCCGTCTGGCGAGGCGTCACGCAGAACACCGCTCCAGGGGCGCTCCTCGATCGCGCGCTCCACGCGCTCGCGACGCTCCCGCTCGAGCGCGTCTTCACGCCAGAGGCGCTCCGCGAACACCGACTCGAACACCCGAAATCGACCCCTCGAACACCCCCTCAGGAGCCATGAAGATGCTCACATTCGGAGACCTCCGCGCCGCGGTCCACGACGTCCGCGGCAACCCCGAGCTCATCACCGACGTCGTCTGGGCGCTCATGCACGCCCCGGACGCCGAGTACGCGCGCTGGCTCGGCTACGCCGTGGACAACCTCGAAGAGCCCGTCACGGGCTACGCGCACTCGCTCGGCGAACTCATCACGTTCCTGATGGCGGGCTCGAACCACCTGCGGGCGGTCGTGGACGCCCGCCAGCGGCCGATCAAGGACCCGCGCGATCGGGTCAACGCCCACGACCTCGCCGTCTTCGTCGGCGGCGTGGCCTGGTGCATCGTCCACGGGGAGGGCTTCCCTCAGCTCGCGCGCCCTTGCCTCTACGTCGACTTCGACCGGGACGGCTCCATCACCGTCTCCAGCGCCTTGCTCTCGGGCACCTTCGGCGTGGGCATGCTCGTGCGCGACGGCGGCTGGCCAGGCGTCTCCGCGCACCTCGCCGACCCCTTCGGCGGCATCTCCATCGAGGTCGCCCGGCAGAACAGCGGGCGCCTCGACCGCGACCCCGGCGCGGCCCCCGGCGCGGAGGTCCTCGACGCGCCGGCCAGCCTGGACCCGGGCGCCGTCGTCGACCCCGCGTGGTCTCGCGAGAGCGCGCGCGTCCTGGGCGTGAAGAACTTCGCGAGGTCGATGCGGGCGCTCGCCGCCGAGGCTGCCAGTTGGCCCGAGCTCGCGCGCAAGAGCAACGCCCAGCAGCTCGTCTCCTGCGCGCTCCCCGCGGGCGCCCTCGCGCAGCGCGTCGACGGCCCCGTGCACATGCTCGGCGACGCCGCCGCCACGCGCGGGGACCTGCGCTGTCAGCACCTGTCGCTCTTCGACTCGAAGCTGCTCGTGCGCGGTGACCTCGTCGTCGACGGTGCGCTCGAGCTCGGCCCGGGCGGCAAGCTCGTGGTGTTGGGTGACCTGAGGTGCGGCGTGCTCGACGCCTTCGGGGCCTGCTCGTTGCTCGCGCGGGGCCGCGTCCACGCCAACGCCGTGGTCGTCGAGGACGTCGACTCGATCCACGCGCTCGAGCTCTCGTGTGGGCTCCTCTACCCACCCGACGAGGAAGACCCGCCCGAGCACTGGGACGTCTCACTCTCGCTCCCGGGGTTCGACGTCGACGCGGCCTACGTGCTCCCCGCCTGGCGAGACGCCGACGGCTACGACTACAGCGGCACGAAGCCGAGGCGGCTCTTCAGGGCGTGCGCGTACATGACCCCCGGCGACCTCTTCGACGCCGACTACCTCGCGTCCGCCGGGCTGCCCCTCGATCACTGGCCCGACCCCTCCGACGACGGTTGAGTCGAATTCTTTGTGACCGCTCGTCGTCGGGCGCTCTCTCTCGATGTGTATCGAAAACCCGCGGGCCCGAGCCCGCACACACATCATGACCGGGCGCCGCGCGCCCGGTGCTCGAGAGGACACGTTCGATGGAATTCGACCCCCAGGCGCTGCTCACCAAGACCTATGAAATGCTCGTCGCGTTCGGCTTCAAGTTCCTGGGCGCCATCGCGCTCTGGATCGTGGGCCGCTGGCTCATCGGCCTGGCCATCCGCCTCCTCTCCGCCACGCCGGTCTTCAAGAAGATCGAGGACACCGCGCGCCGCTACATCCAGGGCAGCCTGAGCGTCTTGCTCACCATGGCGCTGGTCGTGGCGATCCTTGGCTTCTTCGGCGTCGAGACCACGACCTTCGCCGCCGTCCTCGCCGCCGCGGGCGTCGCCATCGGCATGGCGTGGTCAGGCCTGCTCGCCAACTTCGCCTCGGGCATCTTCATCATGGTGTTGCGCCCCTTCCAGGTCGGCGACTTCGTGGAAGGCGCCGGCGTCACCGGGACCGTCGAGGAGGTCGGCCTCTTCGTCACCACCATCAACACGCCGGACAACGTCCGCACGATCGTGGGCAACGACGCCGTCTTCAAGGGCACCATCAAGAACTACTCGGCCAACCCCTTCCGCCGCGTCGACCTCGTCGCCCAGCTCAACCACGGCGTCGACCACCGCGTGGCCATCGAGGCGCTGCGTGCCAAGATCGAGAAGATCGCGAACGTGAAGTCCGACCCCGGCGTCGACCTCGTCATCACGACCTTCAACCTCGCCGGCCCGGTCCTGGCGGTCCGCCCTTACTGCCACACCGACGACTACTGGCAGGTCTACTTCGACACCAACGAGGCGATCCGCGATGCCTTCGGCGAGGCGGGCTTCCCCGTCCCGCAGGAGCACATGCATCTCACGGGATCCCTCGCACAGATCGCCTGAGGTCCACGGATGGATCGGTCGCGCGGTGATTCCTTCAACGCCGACGCGACGAGGTGAAGTGGCTCACGGACGAGTCACCAGGGCGCGCTCGCCGTCACGCTTTGCGTGGGCGAGCGCGTCTCTGTTCTTGAGCGAGGCGAGCGTTATCGTCTCGCTCACGCGCGGCGACCTCGCCGCCTGCGTCTCGACCTCGCTGGCGAGGCCCGACTCAGGCGTCGTAGTCCTCGTCGTCGAACTCTTCCCAGTCGTCGTCGTCGTCGAGGCCCGGGTCTGGGCCGTTGAGCGAGTCGGGCCAGCCCGGCATCTCCTCGGGGCGCCAGGGGTCTCCCTCCGGGATCAGGCAGTGCCGAATCAAGTAGGTGGCGTCCTCGGTCTGCTTTTTGTCTTCCTTGCCCTGGTAGAGCCAGAGCTCGCTGCCCTCGTGGAGGCCCATGCCGAACCAGTAGCCCTTGGCGGGGTCGACCCGCGCGATCCAGTGGCGCACCGCCGGCCCAGGCCACTCGAGGTGCCCTCGCCTGCGCACCGTGAGCCACGCCAGCCCCGCGCACCACGCCTGGGCGTGCTCGTCGATGAGCAACCTGCGCGGGAGCTCCGACTCCGCGATATGCGCGTCCTGTGTCGCACCGAGGTGCTCGAGCAACCACCGCTCGCACTCCACTGTGAACCTCACGACGTCCGAGAGGTCGACCCTCCCGACCGAGACCGCGCGGAGCTTCTGGGTCGCGTACTCGAGCATCTTCACGCGCTCGCCTTCGGGCGCGCGCAGGATGCACCAGACCACCGCGTCCACCCGCGCTGGCTCCTCGAGGGCGCGCTCGGTCGCCGCCCTCAGGTCTCCGAATGAGAGCTCTCTCTCGCTCATCTCATACCTCGTGTGTGGCTCGTGGGAACTGTTGGTTTACCCGGAACGCGCCTCGCAGTCACATGGCCGCTCACCGCGCGTGTGAACATGCTCCGACCGGGCGCCGCAGGCCGGGTCACCCGCGCGTTCGGACGAGGCGGGTCATGGGCGCGGGTCGTCTGCTCTGTCCTGTCCGGCCGCGACGCACTACACTGGGCGTCGATGCGCGCCCGACCCACCCGGAGGTGCTCGATGGTTCTCCCGATCCTGCTCGCTGTGTCCCTGCTCGCTGCGCTCGCGCTCTCGACCTACGCGCGCCTGACGCGCGTGGAGCTGCGCACACGCGACGCCCACCTCATCCACGGCTACGTGTCCTTCCGCGAGCTCGACCTGCCTCGAGGCTCCTGGGCCGGCGCCCAGCGCCCCCTCGTCTCGCAGCTCTGCGAGGTCGCGTCCAGGAAGGGGCTCGTCGTCGACGCGCTCGAGCGCGTGGGCGGAGCGCGCCGGGCGACCTTCCGCTCGGGCTCTCTCCGCGTCGCGCTCACGCTCGGCCGCCCGAGCGCGTCCTCGTCGGAGTGGCTCCTCACCATCGACCAGCGCTTCCCGCACGGCCTCTCCGCCCCCCACGACTCTCCCGACATGCGCGCGCTCCTCATGACCGTGCGTGACGTCCTCCACGAGCTCCCCATCGGCAGCGTCCGTTGGCACAAGCGTGAGGACTGGGACGCCGGGCACCCCGAGCGCTGGAGTCACCGGCCCTGCCCCTCGGGCGTCACGAGCTGAACGCTGATGTCTCTGGGGACCGGGCACGGCTCCCAGCCCCACATCGTCTCCTCGTCGGGTGGGGGCTGGACACACCCCTCTGCGACGCCCGACCCCGGTGAGGTCTCCGGGCCCCTCTTGATGCGCACCGCGGTGAGCGTCCGCGTGATCAGGCCTACGGGCACCCCGTCGCCCAGGCGCAACGCGAGGACACCGCCCATTACGAGCTCCTGCTGGAGCCCCCCCATCAACACGTGCAGGCGGTAGAAGTCGAACCGCTCCAGCCCCTCCAGGAGCGCCTCGCGGCCCCGCTCGAGCTCGCCCGCATCGTCCTCGCGCGCGGCCCGCGAGAACGCCTCGCCAGGCTCCACGGCTCCAGGCTTCAGGCACACCGTCACCCCGCGCGCGTCGCACCCTTTCAGCGGCGCGATCCGGGCCATTCCCTCGGGTGTCTCGCGCATCACCTCGAATCCCTCCAGCGTGACCTCGAGGGAGAACGTGGCGCGGCTCTCGCCGAGCGTCAGCGTGGTCATCGGCTCGGCGTAGGCCGCGTGCTCCTCGTCGCCGACTTGCTCGCGCGCGCTCCCGCTGACCTCCTCGCGGAGCGCGAACAGTGACAGCTTGCCGAACCCGAGCGCGCGCGCCCGGCGCGTCATCTCGATGAGGCGACTCGCCGTCACGCTCCGGCCCGCGTACAGCATGAGCTGCGCGTTCACGCGCTGCGACGCCTCGTGGCGCTTCAGGTGCCCGCCCAGCCTCCGGTCGACCTCCGGGTCTTCGAGCTTCATCCTCGGCCAGTCGAGCAGCGAGCCCGTCGTGTCGTAGCCCTCCCTGACCCCGACCTCTCGCCCGGAGAGCCACGCGTTCGGGCGGTCTCTCACTCCCCGCGTCATCCCCTCCGGGAGCGCGAGGCCGAGCGTCGGCTCATCTCGCTCGTCGCGCAGGTGCGTGGTGTCGTAGACGTACCTGTTCACATGGAGCTGGAGGGTCAGCTGTCGCGACCCCCCGCTGGTCGTCTCGCTCAGGTCGACGCGATCGAGTTCCACCCCGTGCGCCTTCACCCCCCACCAGCTCAGCGTCCTCGTCGTGTGCTCCGTCCCCGAGCGAGCGCTCGACCTCCTGTCCGGTGGGCGCACGGGCAGCCCGAAGACCGCCAGCGTGCCGGGCTCCAGCGCGACATCGCCGTGCGCCGTGAGCTCGATCGCGGTCGCCTCCTCGAACCGGTAGCGGACCTGCGTGATCGCGTAGTCGCCGTGGCCTCGCGCGCCCCAACCGTAGGCGCACGACGGCTCGAACATGTGCTCGCGAATCGTCGCGTCGCGCCCGTACAGAGGCGTCATGCACGTCGACTCTCCCATCATCCTCAGGTTCGACCACCACTGCGGTGAGTTCAGCACGGACGTCCAGCTCGTCGGCGCCAACCTCGTTGCGGCGGGGATCACGCTCAGCGCAGCCGCGGCCACGCACAGCAAGCCGACGCCCTTCGCGCTCCAGAACGGTCTCTCGCTCATGGACTGACCTCTCTCTCGCGTCGGCGACCGCCGGTGCCTCTCACCTTCAGCCCCCCGCCGAGCTCGCGAGCTCGGCCTCGGGAGCCGCGAGCCAGCGGCGCCCCATCCACACCACGAGGATGCACGGCAAGTACATCCAGAGGCCGTAGATGATCCCAGGGATCGCCATGACGTCCGAGCCCAGCAGCGACATCGCCACCGTGATCGCCATGGCCGCGTTCTGCATCCCGACCTCGATCGTCACCGTCACCGACTCTCGCCTGTCCAGCTTCGCCAGCCTCGCCAGGCCGAACCCCGACCCCCTGTCTCTTATACACATCTCCGAGCCCACGAGACAGGCAGAAATCTCGTA
>CAJXPN010000205.1 GCA_913058025.1 uncultured Myxococcales bacterium
CGAGATTTCTGCCTGTCTCGTGGGCTCGGAGATGTGTATAAGAGACAGTCCCAGGACCTCCGCACGGAGCGCCCCACGCGTACCACTCCGCAAGAACAGCCCAGATATCCGGAGCCCCTGCGCGAAGCGCGGGGGGCGCCAAGACCCGGAGGGTCGGCGGCGGGGGCCACTGCCCCGCACCACACGACACGCCGAATCGAACGCTCCCAAACCGCCCCGCACCACGCTCCCTGCCATGCGATCGCCCACCACGCTCACGAGGCAAAGACCCCTGTTGTTCAAACGCCCCGAACGCGCTACGAATGCGACCGTTGGAGAGACGGCGAGGGCCGCGTCGCGCGAGCGACGAGGTTGCCTCGCCGACTCGAGATTCGAAACGACTCAAACACACGAGAGGTAGACGATGGCGATCAGGATCGGGATCAACGGTTTCGGCAGGATTGGACGCGCTGTGGGCCGCATCGCGGCGAAGGACCCGAACATCGACCTCGTGGCGATCAACGACCTGACGAGCCCGGACCAGCTCGCGTACCTGTTCAAGTACGACACGGTCCACGGGCGCTGGGACGGAGACGTGAGCGTCGACGGCACCACGCTCACCATCGACGGCGACGCCATCGAGATCTCCTCGGAGCGCGACCCGTCCAAGCTGAACTGGGGCGAGAAGGGCGTGGACCTCGTGCTCGAGTGCACCGGCTTCTTCCGCAAGCGCGAGGACGCCGCCAAGCACATCGCCGCGGGCGCCAAGAAGGTCCTCATCTCTGCGCCTGGTAAGGGCGTGGACATGACGGTCGTGATGGGCGTGAACCACGGCGACTACAAGCCTGAGTTCGAGATCGTCGACGTGGCGAGCTGCACGACGAACTGCCTGGCGCCCGTGGCCAAGGTCCTCGACGACGCGTTCGGCATCGAGCGCGGCCTCATGACCACGATCCACAGCTACACCAACGACCAGCGCCTGCTGGACTCGCCCCACTCCAAGGACTTCCGCCGCGCCAGGGCCGCCGCCCAGAACATGGTGCCGACGTCCACGGGCGCCGCCGTCGCGGTCGCCCGCGTGCTCCCGCAGCTCGCCGGCAAGCTCGACGGCATGGCCATCCGCGTCCCCACGCCCAACGTGTCGTGCGTGGACCTGGTGGCGATCCTCGGCAAGGACGTGACCGTCGAGGACATCAACGCCGCGATGAAGGCCGCGAGCGAGGGCGCGCTGGCCGGCGTGCTCGGGTACACTGAGGAGCCGCTCGTGTCCTCGGACATCATGACTCGCCCCGAGTCCTCGATCTTCGACGCGGGCATCACCTCGGTGGTCGGCGGCAACATGATCAAGATCCTGTCCTGGTACGACAACGAGTGGGGCTACTCGAACCGCATGATCGACGTGCTCAAGCACATCGCGGGTTGATCCGACCAGGAGCATGAACGCACTGAGGGCGCGCGCAGTTCGCGCGCGCCCTCTCGTCGTTCGAGACGCACATGAAGGCGCCTCAGCGCGCCGAACACGAGAGGAAGAGAGATGGAGACCACAGGGATCACGTTCGTCGATGAGTTCGAAGGGCTCGAGGAGAAGCGGGTCTTCATCCGCTGCGACTTCAACGTGCCGCTCGACGGTGACACGATCACCGACGACGCCAGGATTCAGGCCGCGCTGCCCACGATCAAGTCCGTGCTCGACAAGGGCGCGCTCGTGATCCTCGCGTCGCACCTGGGCCGCCCCAAGGGCGAGCGCTCCGACGCGCTGAGCATGACCCCCGTGGGCCAGCGCGTCAGCGAGCTGCTCGGCCGCGAGGTCATCCTCCCGGCGGACGTGCGCGACGAGCACGTCGAGACGCTGCTCGAGCAGGCCGACCCCAGGCGCCACGTCATACTCCTGGAGAACCTGCGCTTCGACCCGGGCGAGAAGACGAACGACGCGGAGTTCGCCAAGCGCCTCTCCGAGCTCGCCGAGTACTACGTCAACGACGCCTTCGGCACGGCCCACCGCGCGCACGCGTCGGTCTACGGGATGGTCGAGCACTTCGGGCGAGGCAAGAAGGCCGCGGGCCTGCTGATGCGCAAGGAGCTCGAGAACCTCGGCGCGCTGCTCTCTCGCCCCGAGCGACCCTTCGTCGCCGTCATGGGCGGCGCCAAGGTCTCCGACAAGATCGGCGTGCTGCACTCGCTCATCGACCGCGTCCAGACGATCCTCATCGGCGGCGCCATGGCCTACACCTTCCTCAAGGCCCAGGGCATCGAGGTCGGGCACTCTCTCGTCGAGGAGGACCGCCTCGACGAGGCCCTCCAGATCCTCAAGAAAGCCAAGCAGCGAGGCGTCGAGATCCTCCTCCCGATCGACCACGTCATCGCCGAAGAGTTCGGCGCGACGTCCGGCACGGTGACCTCCGACGTCAAGATCCCCGCCGGCCACATGGGCATGGACATCGGCCCGAAGACACGCGCGAAGTGGTCGGCCAAGCTCCTCATGGCCAAGACCGTCTTCTGGAACGGCCCCATGGGCGTCTTCGAGCGCGACGCGTTCGCCAAGGGCACCATGCAGATCGCCCACGTCCTCGCCGAGTCCGACGCGGCCAGCGTCATCGGCGGCGGCGACTCCGCCAGCGCCGCCAAGAAGGCCGGCGTCCTCGACCGCATCACGCACGTCTCCACAGGCGGCGGCGCATCCCTCGAGTTCGTCGAGGGCAGCGCCCTCCCCGGCATCGAGGCGCTCAGGTTGAACCACCCGTTCAACCTGGGCTGAGCCCCCGAGCCGACGCGCCATACCGCACGACCGACACGCCAAGAACACGAACCCACACAAGAGGTTAGACCATGAGAAAGCCGATCATCGCGGGCAACTGGAAGATGAACCTGACCCCGGCCGAGTCGAAGACGCTCGCGGCGGCGGTCGTCGCCGCGGCGGGCGCGCACACCGGCGACGTGGACGTGGTGATCGGGCCGACGATGATCTCGCTGTCGGCGGCGGCCGAGGCGCTCGCGGGCAGCGGCGTCGGCCTCGCCGCGCAGAACATCCACGCCGAGGCCAAGGGCGCGTTCACCGGCGAGGTCGGCGCGTCGATGATCGCCTCGCTCGGGTGCACGCACGTGATCCTGGGCCACAGCGAGCGCAGGACGTACTTCGGCGAGACCGACGAGGGCGTGTTCAGGAAGCTGCGCGCCGCGCTCGCTGCGGACCTCACGCCGATCGTGTGCATCGGCGAGTCGCTGGGAGAGCGTAAGGCCGAGCGCACGCTCGAGAAGGTCAACTTCCAGGTCCGCGCCGCGCTCGCCGGCCTCGACCCGTCCGACGTCCCCCGCGTCGTGCTCGCCTACGAGCCGATCTGGGCCATCGGCACCGGCCTGACCGCCACGCCCGAGCAGGCCGAGGAGGTCCACTCCGAGATCCGCAAGACGCTCGCCGACATGTTCGGCGACGACGCCGCCGCCCAGGTTCGCATCCAGTACGGCGGCAGCGTCAAGCCCGGCAACGCCGCCGAGCTCCTCGCCCAGCCCAACATCGACGGCGCGCTCGTGGGCGGCGCCTCGCTCAAGGCCGACGGCTTCGCCGCGATCGTCGCCGCCGCGAAGGGCTGAGCGACACCTGACACGGGAGCGCGCGCTCGGTACGATGTCACCTCATTCGGACTCGAGGTGATGGAACATGCGCACCATGACGAGGCTCGCTGGGCTCATGGTCGTGCCCGTGATGGCGTGCGCCTCGTGCGTCGGTGACATCGAAGAGGCGGTCCAACCGGCCCCCTCCGAACTCTACTACCGCGCCTGCTCGACGTGGCTCACCACCGACACCATCTCCGAGCCGAGGCTCGTCTTCGAGGCGACCTACGACGACGCGCGCCACCCGACGAGCTTCCGGAGCTACGACGACGACGGCGCGCTCGCTCGCGCAGAGACGTTCAGGTACTCCTCGGGCTTCCTCCTCATCGACCACACCGACGACCGCGACGGCGACGGGGTCCTCGACCACGAGCGCGCCTGCGAGGCGGAGGACGAGCGCGGGCGGTGCGTCCTTCAACGCGACGTCGTCCTCGGGCGCGAAGAGGACTACACGTACGCGTTCACGTACGACGACCAGGATCGCATCCTCGAGCGTCGCCAGGACCGCGAGTCCGATGGCGTCTGGGAGTCGATCTTCACCTGGGCCTACGAGGGCCAGACGATGCGCTGGAGTGATGAGAGGCGGGACCCGCTCACGGACACATGGCGCGTGAACGGAGGGGTCGTGGTGAGGCGAGGCGACGACGCCACGTCACGCATCGAGTACTGGAGCGTCGACCCGGTGACGTCCGAGCGCACGGAGTCCGTCGTCACGTACACCTACGGCGCGCGCGACGAGCTGCTCGAGGTGTCCAGCGAGGACACGCTGGAGCGCCGCACCTACGACCCGAACCTCCGGCCGCTGTCGGTCGAGAGGACCGCGACGTCGAGCGGGGAGGTGCTCCTGAAGCAGACCTGGAGCTACGACGACGACGCGCGCACCGGGACCATGCTCGAGGTCGAAGGGGACGACAGGCAGGCCGAGCGCACGTCCTACGACGAGGAGGGCCGGCGCCGTAGCACGCTCCAGGATCGCGACGGCGACGGCTACTTCGAGGTCGAGATCGTCTACGACATGCGCCAACGCATGACGAGCTTCAGGCACGAGCTCGGCGACGTGGACACCCAGGACATCGCCCAGATCACCCGAAACACCTACGACGACGCGGGCAACGTGCTGACACGAGAGGAGGTGGCCGAAGACGGCGACGTGATCGTTTCCCGGCGCATGTACGCGCACGACTACGGCTGCTTCGAAGGCGAGGACCCCAGATGAAGAGACACGGCACCGGCACGAGAACCTCGAGAGAGGCGAGGCGCGCGAGCGCATGGTGGGCGCCTCGCGTCGCGTTGAGCGTCGCGCTTGCCTGCGTCGCCTCGTGTGGGCAAGCAGTCGAGGCGGACGACGCGCCAGGTTGGTCCACGGGGGTCCCCGCGCCCTATCCAAGGCCTTGCGAGACATGGTTGCAGGAGGAGGACGCCGCTCCGACACAGATCCAGGGTGCGACGTTCGACGCGCGCTGGCGCCTCACCCGACATTGGTATCGGCTCGAGAACACGCAGTCCGCCCGGAGCTCCTCGAACTGGATCTACAACACAGCGGACGAGGTGATCCGCAATGAACGGGACTCGAACGGGGACGGAGCCTTCGAGACGGTCATGATCTGCGATGAGGAGGACGCGGCGGGGCGCTGCGTCCATGAATCAGGGAAGGATCACGGCCGGGACTACGTCGCCGAGCGGCGCTTCGACGCAGAGGGCCGCCTCGTCATGGAGCGCCGCCGCGCGCGCGCCGAGGAGACCTGGCACACCACGCGACGCTACGTGTTCGACGCCGACCTCCTCGTCGAGGACGTCCTCGAGCAAGGCGACGCGAGGACCCGCCTGGTGAACGCGTACACGCCCGACGGGAGCATCTCATCATGGGAGCGTTGGTTCCGGAGCTCGCCCGATGAAGCGGAGTCGCTCACCCGTAAGGTCGTCCACGCCTACGGCGAGGCCGGTGAGCTGTTGAAGACCACGACGACGACCCCGGCGCCGTCCTCCGAGGTCACCTACACCTACGACGAGGAGCTGCGCGAGACCTCGAGTGAGACGCGCCGCGAGGGTGAGCTCGTGTACGTGGTCACCACAGCCCATGACGACGACGCCCACACCAGGACCACGCGCACGGGCCAAGGCGACACGTTCAGTCGAACGGTGCACACGTTCGATGGGGAGGGCGACCTGGTGCTCCTCGAGGTCGACCACGAAGACGATGGGGTCGTCGACAGATACTATACGTTTGGCGTCGGCGGCAGGATCGACCGCGCCGAGACCCGAACCCCAGGCCGTGAGAGCACCATGGAGAACACCTACACGGAGCGGGGGAACATCTCCCGCAGAGTGTCGGTGGCGGGTAGCGTGACCTCGACCCAGACGTTCCTGTACGACTGCTTCACGGGCGAGGACCCCAGATGAGAGGACACGACACCGACACGAGAACCTCCAAACGAGAGAGGCGCCCGACCGCATGGTGGGCGCCTCTCTTCACGTCCTGCTCAGCGGATGCCTCTGGGCGAAGCCGCTCAGAGGAGCGCGATGTTGGCCTGTTGGGGCTGAGCGGAGGCCTTGCGAGTGCCCTTGCCGTTGCCAGCGGCGCGCTCGGAGGTGGGCGGCCAGGAGACGGTCGGGCCGCCGGTGACCTCGAACGTCGAGGGGAGCAGGCCGCCGAGGCCGTCGCCGAAGTACACGCCCGACGTGGTGGAGATGTCGTCGAGGCCGTCGCCGTTGTAGTCGCCCGCCTCGAGCGTGCGTCCCTGGGCGTCGAGCGACTCGAGGACGATCGCGTAGGTCGTCTCGAACTCACCGGAGCCTTCGAGCGGGACGCGCCGGGCGATCTTACGCGCGCGCGGGCCGCTCTTTCCGTCGGAGCCTGAGAACGAGACCGAGAAGGACGCCATGATCATGATGTCGTCCTCGATGACGTGGTACTGCCCGCTGGCGTAGGCGTGGGTGGCGAGCGTGTGGGAGATCCCATCGAGCGAGATCCAGCGGACCTCCATCCCCTCCTTCGTGAGCACGAGGTGCGTGGGCGCGGCGGCCTGCTCGGGCGTGAGCTCGGCGAGGACGAGCGCGGAGGGCGAGGCGGGCGCGTTCGGTGAGACGGGGTCGAGGCGCGCGGGGCCGAGCAAGGCGACCCCGGTGGGCGCGTCGTCGATGGAGGGGAGCTGGTCTGAGAGGTCGATCGTGACGGGCTCGAGCGCGCCGATCGCGGAGGCGATCTGGGCGGCGTCGAGCTGAATGACCGCCTCGGGGCGCCCCTGGTCGCCCTCGGAGGAGGAGCCCTCTCGCTCCTTCGTGAAGTCGATCATCACGGTGGCGACAGTGAGCGTGATGCCGCCGGTGTCGTCGCCCTCGCCGGTCTTGTCGTCGCCCTCGGCGCTCCTGAAGACCAGGCTCGGCCCGCCGTCGCCGGTGTCGAGGTCGAGCAGCCCCGGCGTGCCGAGCCCGCCGTCGGCGCCGATGGCCCAGACGGCGTGGGTGGCGGCGTCGTGCGCGATGCCCGCGACGATGAAGGTCACGCCATCGCCGCGCTCACCGCCTCCCTCCGAGCGCATGATGATGGGCGGGCCGCCGATGAGGTCGAACTCGAGCGGGACGCCGTCGATGAGGATGTCGCCGTACTTGTCGACGGCCCAGAGCGGGCCGGTGACGCCGGGGAGCAGGTTCAGGCGCCACCCGTCGGGCGAGTAGCCGCCGACCGGCGCCGCGCACGCCTTCGGGTCGACGCACTCGGCGGCGAGCGCGTCGAAGCTGGCGATCTA